>NZ_JAKGUE010000009.1 GCF_021568795.1 Dethiosulfovibrio faecalis | reverse complement strand
GGACACCGCAGGAGATCTACTTCGGAAAGGAAGACCTATAGCAGTCTGACCTAAACTAATCTAGGCTAAAAAATGGTCTTGACAATGGGGTCCACCATAGAGTATAATAAACTCATTGGTCCTTATGTTACATCGTCTTCATCTCTCGAGATTCCTCAAAAAAGACTACCTTTTCTATCTTCCTGCTTGTTGAGTCCTGTTATTAGCGGCAATTACTCTGATGCCCGCGTCGTCGGGAGGGGGTTTTGTAACTTATGTTCATGGCTTTGTTTGGGGAGGTGATTAGTTTGTGCGATAAAGTCATCCGCTTTGTCGTGGGAGATCTCTGAAGGGGAGGTTGTCTCGGCATCACGGCGTCTCTTACGGTAGAGTCTTCATCACGATAGATAGGAGGTGACCCTGGTATGTTCACTTATATAATGAGGCGAATTTTGTACACTATCCCCGTTGTTTGGGGAGTCGTTACGGCCGTTTTCATATTGGTTAACGTGGTTCCCGGAGATCCGGCCATGATTATGATGGGTCAAAGAGGGGATCCCGAGACCTTGGCCAAGATCCGTCACGATCTGGGGTTGGATCTGCCCCTTCATAAACAGTATATAAACTTCATGAGTCAATTGATAAAAGGAGACCTGGGGACGTCCTACAGGACCAACGAAAAGGTGGCAGACGCCATCAAGGATCGCTTGGGAGCGACGGCACGGCTCGCCATGTGGGCGTTGGTTCTCGGTACGGTGATAGGCGTAGGTGCCGGGATTCTCTCGGCGGTCAAGCAATACTCGGTGTTCGATTATTCGGCCATGATAATAGCCATAGCGGGGGTGAGCGCCCCGGTCTTCTGGGTCGGGCTCCTGCTTCTTCTGGTCTTTGCCTACGGTCTGGGTTGGTTGCCCGGAGCGGGATACGGCGACGGATCGTGGCGCTATCTCATACTGCCTGTGATTACCTTGGGGGTGAGACCGGGGGCTTTGACCGCCCGTCTTACCAGGTCCTGTATGCTTGAGGTATTGAACCAGGACTACATAAGGACTGCCAAGGCCAAGGGATTGGCGGGCAATGTCGTGGTGATGAAGCATGCCCTCAAGAACGCAATGATTCCCGTGGTCACCATAGTGGGAACTCAGATAGCCTCGTTGCTTTCCGGTGCGGTTCTCACCGAGACGATATTCGCCTGGCCCGGAATAGGTCGTCTCTCGGTGGAGGCCCTCATAGCCAGGGATTTCCCCATGATAAGGGGGACGGTCATCTTCATGGCGCTGATTTTCCTCGTCGCCAACCTGATCGTGGATATCTCCTACGGCTTCTTCGATCCCAGGATCCGTTACGATTAAGGGGGGACCGAGGTTGAATAAAAAGGATAAAGCGGTCGACACCGCAAAGAACCGCAAGCACGGCAGTCTCTGGTATGAGGCATGGGTGCGTTTTCGCAGGAATAAACTGGCCATGTTGGGGCTTATCATGGTCCTCTTTCTTCTGTTCGTGGCCCTTTTCGCTCCTCAGATAGCTCCCTACGATCCCTTCAAGCAGCTCATCTGGACCGAGGGAAAGGCGGCTAAACTGGCCGCCCCCACCGCGAGTCATATCATGGGCACCGATCTCTACGGAAGGGATATCCTCAGCAGGGTCGTGTTCGGGGCCCGTATCTCCCTGCAGATAGGGGTTTTCGCCACTTTGGTGTCCCTCATGATAGGTATCCCCCTCGGGGCTCTGGCCGGTTACTTCGGAGGCTGGGTCGACGATGCCATATCGTGGCTGATAAACGTGGTCTTCGCCTTTCCCTTCTTTCTCTTCGTTCTGGCCATCATAGCCGTATTCAACAATCCCAGCATGATGGTCGTCTTCGTCGCCATCGGTCTGGTCTCCTGGGTTCCGGTCGCGAGGATCACCAGGGCCCAGTTCATATCCCTCAGAGAGAGGGAGTATGTAGAGGCGGCTAAGGCGCTCGGCATACCGACCTGGAGGATCATCTTTTCCCACATTCTTCCCAACGCCCTGGCTCCGGTCATAGTTCAGGCGACCCTGGGATTGGGCAGCATCATAATGGTGGAGGCGGGACTGGCCTTCCTCGGTTTCGGAGCTCAGCCTCCCACTCCTAGCTGGGGGCTGATGATCTCGGTAGGGCAGAAGTACCTGGCCACCGGTCAGTGGTGGTGGGCTATCTTCCCCGGTCTGGCCATAATGTACACAGTTTTGGCCTTCAACTTCGTCGGAGACGGTCTGAGGGACGCTCTGGACGTCCGGCTCAAGAGATAGGAGGTGTCGGGCATGGCATTGTTGGAAGTCAGAAACCTTAAGACCTATTTCGATACCGACGCCGGAACGGTAAAGGCCGTGGACGGTGTCTCCTTCTCCATCGAGCCCGGCAAGACCCTGGGCATAGTCGGTGAATCGGGATGTGGAAAGTCGGTGACCTCCCTGTCCATAATGGGACTCCTCCCCAAGCCGGTCGGTCGAGTGGCCGGAGGAGAGATCGTCATGAACGGAGTCGACCTGTTGAACCTCTCCGAACCGGAGATGAGGAAGATCCGAGGCAACGATATCTCCATGATATTTCAGGAGCCCATGACGAGTCTGAACCCGGTGTACACCATAGGGGAGCAGATCATGGAGCCTTTGAGGCTTCATCAGAAGATGGACGATCGGCAGGCCAAAAAGAGGGCCGTCGAGATGTTGGATCTGGTCGGGATTCCATCGCCGGATCAGAGGGTGGACGAATACCCTCACCAGCTTTCCGGAGGTATGAGGCAGAGGGCCATGATAGCCATGGCTTTGGCCTGCAACCCGGCTCTGCTGATAGCGGACGAGCCCACCACGGCTTTGGACGTGACGGTACAGGCTCAGATACTGGATCTCATGAACGAACTGAGGGAGAAGCTGAACTCGGCCATAATGTTCATAACCCACGATTTGGGAGTCATAGCCCAGATGGCCCAGAGGGTGGTGGTGATGTACGCCGGTAAGGTCGTGGAGGAGGCCGACGTGGTTCCCCTCTATAAGGACCCCCTTCATCCCTACACGCAGGGACTTCTTCGGTCCATTCCGAGGATGGACTGCGACAAGGAACGGTTGGACGTCATCCCAGGAGTGGTGCCGAATCCGTTGGACTTTCCGGAGGGGTGCAAGTTCCACAATCGCTGCGATAAGTGCATAGATCGATGCAGTGTCGAGGAACCTCCCATATATAGGCTCAAGGGCGACCGCAAGGTACGTTGTTGGCTGTACGAGGATCATCCCGACAGAGAGGGGGTCGAGGAATGAGCGTTCCCGTCGAGAGGGAGGATTTTCTGAGGGTAGAGAACCTGAAGAAATATTTTCCCATAAGGAAGGGCATATTCAAGAAGGTGGTCAACCACGTGAAGGCGGTGGATGGCGTTTCATTCTCCATCCGAGAGGGAGAGACGTTGGGAGTGGTGGGCGAATCCGGATGCGGAAAGTCGACCACCGGCAGGACCCTGATGCACCTTCTGGAGCCGACCGACGGCTCGGTCTACTTTAAGGGTCGAGAGCTGGGGCAGATGCTCAGGGAAAACCCCGGACAGGTTAGGCAGAAGATCCAGATAATCTTCCAGGATCCTTACGGTAGCCTCAATCCCAGGATGACCGTGAGCGAGATAGTGGGAGAGGCGGTAAAGCTGTACGGTATCGCCAAAGGTCGTAAGGAGTTAGACCGTTACGTCACCGACGTGATAGTCAAGGCCGGTCTTCGTCCCGAACATCGTTTCCGCTATCCTCACGAGTTCTCCGGTGGTCAGAGACAGCGAATAGGTATAGCTCGGGCCCTTGCCTTGAATCCCAAGTTCATCGTGTGCGACGAGCCGGTCTCTGCACTGGACGTGTCCATTCAGAGCCAGGTTTTGAACGAGCTGAGGGATCTTCAGCAGGAGCTGGGCCTTACCTATCTCTTCATCACCCACGATCTGTCGGTGGTCAAGCACATCTCCGACAGGATCGCCATAATGTACCTCGGCAAGGTGGTGGAGATAACCTCCAAGGACTCGATATTCGTCAATCCCCTTCATCCCTATACCAAGGCGTTGATGTCGGCGATCCCCCTTCCTGATCCTACATTGAAGGTGGAGAGGGTTCCCTTGGAGGGTGACATCCCCTCTCCTATAGACCCGCCGTCGGGATGTCGGTTCCACACCAGATGCCCTTACGCCATGGACAGATGCAGAGAGGAAGAACCACCTCTGGTGGAGGTGGAGAAGGATCACGAGGTGGCGTGTTTCCTTCTGGAGAGGTAGAAAAAAAGGCGGAGCCGAGAACATATCGGCTCCGCCTTTTTTCTAGGCCCTGTAGACCTCTACTCCGTCTATGAAGGTTATGGCTACCTCCGTTCTTGCGTCGAATGGGTCGCCTTTCCATAGAACTATGTCCCCGTCTTTTCCCGGTTCCAGAGATCCCATCCTAGCCTCCAATCCAAGGTGTTCAGCCGGGGACAGGGTTACTGCCCTTAGGGCTTCCTCTCTGGACAGCCCAGCCCGATGGGCCATGGTGGCGCAGAGCATAAGGGAGTGTACCGGGGTCACCGGGTGGTCCGTTATTATGCAGAAATGGATCCCTCTCTCGGAGAAGACCTTGAGGGTGTCCCAGGTCATGTGTCTGAGCTCTATCTTGGGGCGGCAGGAGAGGGTGGGGCCTACCGCGGCCATTACTTTCTTCGACGCTAGGTAATCCGGTATTAGGTGTCCCTCGGTGCAGTGTTCCAAGGTCAGGTCTATCCCGAATTCCTCGGCGGTCCTTATGGCCGTCGCTATGTCGTCGGCCCTGTGACAGTGTACCCTGAGGGGCATCTTTTTCTCCACCACCGGCAGCAGAGCCTCCATGTCGGGTTTTATCTCGAAGGGGTCCTTGTCCTCGTCTTTTTTGGCGAGCCAGTGTTCCTTGGCGGCCTTGTAGTTGAAGGCTTCCTGAAGGGTGTTCCTCATGCAGGCGGCGTTTCCCATCCTCGTGGTCGGAAGCTGGTTTTTCTCCTTGTAGACCCCGATGGGATTCTCCCCCAGGGCTGCCTTCATTCCAGACGGGGCAAGGACAGCCATCTCGTCCACCACTAGACCTCTGGTTTTTATGACGGCCCCCTGTCCTCCTATGACGTTGGCGCTTCCCGGAAGGACCTGAACCGCCGTCACCCCGCCCTTTCTAGCCTCTCCGAAGGCTTCGTCGAAGGGGTATATGGAGTCCAATATCCTCAATTGAGGGGTGCTCGGGTCGGTCATGTCGTTCTCGTCAGTCATGGAGTAGGGAATTCCCTCCGGGCAGGTTCCTATATGGGTGTGTGCGTCTATGAGGCCCGGGGTGACCGTCATGCCCGAGGCGTCCAGGATCTCCGCTCCGCTTGGTATGGAAAGTCCCGCTCCGACCGCCTTTATCCTGCCGTCCTCCACCAGGACGGTACCTCCCTGAATCGTCCCGGACGATATCGTTTCCACCGTGCCTCCGACTATGGCTTTCAGCATATAATACGTCTCCTCTCAGTTTTTATCCGATATATCTTTCATAAAACCCCTCACGCTGTTGGCCATGAAGGCTCTCTCTCTCGATACCACCTCGGGAAGAAAGTCCTCCATGGGCTTCAAGGCCGGGTCCGTCCTGATGAGATGGTCCACCAGGGCGTCGGGATCCTCGTCTTCGCGAGCTAGGGAGATAGTTTCCTCCCAAAGATCCAGCTGGTCAAGGGCTTTTTTCATGAAGGTCGCTCCGTCGTCGATCGGCCCGTAATGTCCCGGACAGAGCAGGTCGTGATCCAGTTTCATGACCGATCGGAGCGATTCTCTGCCGATGTCTATGCGGAAGGGGGGAGCGGCTGCCGGTCTCAGGTAGGGGGCTTTTTTTGTTTTATCACTGTACCACCGATTCACCATGCGATCCGCGCATACCCCTGCGACCTCCCCTGCGAAGAATATCCTCCTGTCTCCGGAATATAGGAACGACAGGTGATGGTGGGCGTGTCCCGGGGTCTCTATGGTTAATATATCGGAAAGGGCATAGTTCAGAGATTTTTCCGGTACCGGCAGTGGCTTTCCGTAGGATGTCGCCGTGTCTCCGAGCACCAGAAGGCTCCCCTCCCAAAGTTTTTCGGGATCCACCAAGTGACGGTGCCCTCTTTGGTGTGCCGTCACAGTCATGTCGGGGTAGAGTCTACATAGATCTCCCGCACCTCCTCCGTGGTCGAGGTGTATATGGGTGAGAAGAAGTCTGTCCGGCCGTAGCTTCAAAGATCTTAGAGCCCCGTCCAGCACCGGTATGGAGGAGCGGGGGCCGCAGTCAACCACCGACACGATTTCCTTTACTCGATCCTCCAGTATCCAGGAGCATATGAAGTGTTCGAATCCCTCGATCGACTGTGGAAGATCCACAAGATATAAAGACGTGTCGGAGGTCTCCAACACGAGATCGATTTTCATGGTAGCACCTCCTTGGGGTTTTATATCTATGTTTTTAGATTCCCGATATAAAAATCGCCATTTTTTCCTATCTTGTCGTAGAATGGGTTGACCGACCTGTGAGTCGTATGAAATATGGAGGTAGCAAAGATGACATCTAAAGAACGTTCGGAGCGTATGGGTAGTGACCCGATCTGGCGGTTGCTTTTTCAGTTTTCCCTTCCGGCCATAGTCGGAATGGTCGCCAGTGCCCTTTATAACATAGTGGATCGGATGTTCATAGGTCACGCCGTCGGTCCTAACGGGATAGCCGCTATAACCGTGGCTTTCCCGTTTTTCCTTCTGGTCATATCCACCGGTATCCTTATAGGCGTGGGAACCTCGTCTCAGATATCCAGAAGACTCGGGGAAAACGAGCAGGACAGGGCTCAGCTTGCCATGGGAAACGGCTTCCTGGCCGTCTTGATCTCCTCGGTGGTTCTCATGGTGCTGGCCTTTTTCTTTATGGAAGAGCTTATGTATCTCTGCGGTGCCAGCGAGACCCTGATGCCTCTCACTCGATCCTATATGTCGGTCATACTTTGGGGCGTCCCCTTCCAGCTGATAAGCTTTTGCTGCAATTACTTCATAAGGGCCGAGGGGCATCCGAGATATGCCATGTGGACCCTTATCCTCGGGGCCTGTGCCAACGTCTTTCTGGACTGGGTTTTTATAGTGAAGATGGGCATGGGAGTTAAGGGAGCGGCTCTTGGGACGGTGCTGGCTCAATTGGGAGCCGCCTGCTGGGTGTTGCTGTTCTACCTCAAGGGGATGGGCGAACTTCGTTTCATCCGGGAGAGCTTTCGCCCCAGGAAGAGGATAATGGCGGAGATGATAGCGGTAGGTTTTTCTCCCTTCATGATGGAGATGTTCTTCGTCTTCGTAATGGTCATATTCAACCGTACCCTGAGCCGTCTGGGAGGGGAGCTGGCGGTCTCCGCCATGGGTATCTTCTTCAGTCTCGACAGCCTGCTGTTCATGCCGGCGGTCGGTATAGGAGAGGCCTCCCAGCCCATAATAGGCTACAACTACGGGGCGGGGAATTTCGATAGGGTTAGAAAGACCGTCGGCATGGCTATGGCGGCCGCGGTGATCTTCTTTCTCTGTTCTCTTATCGTGGCCGAGCTCTTCCCGAGGCAGATGGCCATGCTGTTCAACAAGGAGAGCGAACCTCTGCTGGATCTGGCTGTGAGGGCCATCCGGATAGGCTATATAGGGGCCCCCCTGGCGGGAGTCGCCATAATATCGGGGTTCGTATTTCAGGCCCTGGGCAAGGCGAAACAGAGCCTCATTCTCAATATATGCCGCCAGGTGATCTTTCTGCTGCCTCCGTTGTTTATACTCCCCCCTCTGATGGGAGTGGACGGAGTATGGCTTTCCTTCCCGATCGTCGACGTGGGCGGCGGTATTCTGGGTTGGTACATGGTCAGGGCGGAGATGCGCCGTTGGGTGAATCCTCCGGATATGGTCGTCAAGGTTTAGATCCTGTCCCGGCATTTCGTGCTTTTGTCCCCTAAAGTTGCTATTATAGAGGACGGGATTTTTTAAGTCTTGTGGAATAGCAGATCAGTTTTTATAGGGGGGAGCCGATGACTTCGACCGTTTATTTCAGCGATATGAGGAGCAAGACGCCGGAGGACAACAAGGGCAACAAGATACGTCGTCTTCTGGAAGCAGCCGGAGGAAGGACTCTGCGAAAAGGGGACCTTACGGCGGTAAAGCTCCATTTCGGCGAGAGGGGATGCGACGGTTTCATACGCCCTATCTTCGTGAGAAAAGCGGTAGACTGGGCCAAGGAAAAGGGAGCTAAGCCCTTTCTTACAGACACGAACACTCTCTACACCGGCAGCAGGAAGAACTCGGTGGACCATCTTCTGACCGCCATAGAGCACGGCTTCGGTTACGAGGTAACGGGGGCTCCTCTGGTAATAGCCGACGGTCTCAGGAGCGGGAACTTTCAGGAGATCCCCGTGAGGGGAGAGATGTTCTCCTCTGTCAAGATAGCCTCGGACATCCGTTCCTCCGACTCGATGATAGTGCTGTCCCATTTCAAGGGGCACGTCATGGCGGGTTTCGGAGGTGCGGTGAAGAATCTGGCCATGGGGTGCGCTCCCGCCGAGGGTAAGAAGGAGCAGCATTCGGCCAGGATGTCGGTAGACGACGAAAAATGCGTGGGATGCGGCCGTTGTTTCAGAAACTGCCCGGTCAAGGCCATCTCCATGACGGGAGGAAAGGCCGTTATAGATAAGGACGTCTGTATCGGCTGCGGCGAATGTCTCACTGTCTGTCCCGCCTCGGCGATCTCCCTGGACTGGAGGACAGACGTAGTCCAGTTTCACCGGAGGATGGCCGAGTACGCCCTGGGAGCCGTGGCGGACAAGGAGACAAAGACTGTTTTTTTGAATTTCATAATGGACGTGACGCCTCAGTGCGATTGCGTTCCCTGGAGCGACGCCCCTGTGGTGTCCGACATAGGGCTTGCCGCCTCGACCGATCCCGTAGCTTTGGACAAGGCCTGTCTCGATATGGTGATCTCCAGGGCCGGAACCGATCCCTTCAAGGATCTGTACGATAAGATCGATTCGATGGAGCAGCTTCGTCACGGAGAGGCCGTCGGATTGGGCCATCTGGATTACGTTCTGAGGGAGATGTAGAGCATGAAAGCCTTTTCTTTCACCCTGTCGTTGATACTGTGGGGATACATCATAGCGGTGCTGTACGCTCGGTACGTGACCCCTTTCGTGTCCGGAACCAGACGTTCCATAGCCTCCGGGGAATTCGGCGGTACCACTGGCGACGATCTTCAGAGCAAGCTGTTGAGGGTGGCTCTGGACCTGGTGTTCTTTATCGCTCAGGCCTATTTCCTGATGGGATGGTCCGCCTACGCGGTCCTCAAGATAAGGATAATGACCCATCTGCCCGACGCGGGCAGTCCGGTGATCTTCTACGTCATAGGTATGGCTATATGTATGTGGACCTTGGGCTATATCGCCTTGAGGGAGAAATACGAGGGGTTCCTGTCGATCCTACACAGCGTGGTCGCCATGGGGGCCTTTGCGACCTTTGCCTTCAAGCCTCAGCACATACCGGTCCTCTACGGTTGGATGGTAAACATAATGGGGGGCTTGAGGTAAGATGCTCTACGACAACGTCGAGACCGAATGGGGCGGTGCCCTGGTGGTCATGGACGAGGTCGGGATCAGCAGGATCAGTCTGTACGAAGGCAGGGGTGCCCCTATGCCTCTATTCGACCGTTGGCGACGGTCTCCCTCGGATCTCAGAGAGGCTGTGGGACAGCTTAGGGCCTACTTTGCCGGCGAGCTTAGGGAATTCGACCTGCCTCTTTCTCTGAACGGTACCGATTTTCAGATGAAGGTATGGAACGCCTTGAAGGCCATCCCCTACGGCACCACGGTGTCCTATCTCCAGCTGGCCGCATCGATCGACAAGCCGAAGGCCTGCAGGGCGGTAGGTGGTGCCAACGGCAGAAACCCCGTGCCGGTGGTGATTCCCTGTCACAGGGTGATAGGGGCTAACGGTTCTCTCGGTGGATATTCCGGAGGACTGGGGATCAAGAGGAGACTGCTGGCCATAGAGGGAGTTCATTTCGACTGAAAATACACGACCGAGTGTCTCTCCATGAGATCGCCCCGCCCGGGCTCTACTTAGCCTCGGGCGGGGCGATCGTTTGTTCCATTAGTTTCGCCATCTCATCTCCGGACGGACGAAACCGTATATGCAGTTTTCCTGACCTGTTCTGATTGCCCAGTTCCTGTTGCCGTAGTCGAAGTGCCACCATTCCTTGGGATAATTGGAGAATCCCTCTCTCTCCATGAGGTTCAGCAGTAACCTTCTGTTGTTCAGTATCTCCTCTTCCTCCTGGGACAGGGTACCTTTAGTCTCAAGGATCCTGTCGTAATGGTCGGTGTAGGATTTTTCGGAGGTCTCGTCGAACCCCGATCCCATGGGAACGGTCCGTCCTTTTTCGTCCGCTAGGGTTAGGTCCACCGATCCTCCCGTACAGTGTCCCGATACGAGATCAGGCTCGACCGAGGGGTAGGCGACGAATATCCTGGCTCTTCGGTCCACCTCGTCCGGCGGCAGCTCCGGATGGTCTCTGGATATCTCGCATTTTATGGTGTCGAACAACTCCCTCTGTAGCTCGGGAGCTCTCCAGCAGTCCAGAAGGACGAACTTCCATCCCTTCGGAAGGCTATTCGCCGCCCTTACCAGCCTTTCGTAGACCCCTACTCGGAGAAAGGACTCGGCGACGCTTCCCTTAAGACCCTGTATGAAATACTGGGGCCTGGACAGTATTCTCTCGGGGTATAGGCTGGCCGATACGAGAGGCTCTCCGCTTTCGATCAGAAGAGGCGTTTTCTTCGTCATATTCTCACCTCCGTCACTAGAGACCTAAGATTCGGGGCAACGTGACCGTTATCGCCGGGAAGGATATTATGGCTATCAACACGGTCATGGCAACCGCGATGAAGGGCCATATCTCCCTGAACAGGTCTCCCAGAGGAACCTTGCCCACCGCTGCCACGATATAGTTGCAGGCCCCGACGGGAGGGGTTATCAATGCTATCGTCACGTTCAACGTCATCACTATGCCGAAGTGGAACGGGTCTATACCGGCCTTCACCGCCAGAGGGGCGAAGATAGGTGTCAGCAAGGTGAGCACAGCCACCTCCTCCATGAACATCCCTATGACGAAGATTATGGAGCTGAGCACTATCATCAGCAGCCAGGGATGTTCCAACAGTCCCATACCCACTATTACAGAGGCGAATTTTTGTGTGACCCTCTCCCACTTCAGGAACCATCCTACCACCGTGGCAGCTCCCATTATCAGGAAGATTGCGCTGGTGAGTCGGACCGTCTCGTAGATCGAATCCCAGAGGCCGGACCATGTCAGCTGCCTTGTGACGGCTATCCCCGCCAGCAAACAGTAGACCACCGCCAAAGCGCCGGACTCGGTCGGGGTCACCACTCCGGTCACGATGCCGCCGACTATTATCAGCGGTGCCACCAGTGCCGCAATCGACCTCCTGAGTATGGTCTTGGCCCTGGCCCTTACCGCGGCGGTGTCGGTCATGGGAACTTTGTACCTTCTGGAGAAGAACCAGTTCATGGCCATGAAGGCCAGCCCAAGGACGAACCCCGGGACCACTCCGGCGGCAAACAGCCCCCCTATGGAGGTGTTGGTCATGGCGGCGTAGATTATCATGAATATGCTGGGCGGTATTATAGGTCCTATCAGCGAGCTTCCGGCTGTGAGCCCTGCTGCGTATGCTTTGGGAAATCCCTCTTTCTCCATTGCCGGTATAAGAATGGATCCCAGGGCCGAGGCGTCCGCCGCGGCGGAGCCGTTGACCCCGGCTAGTATGATGCCTCCCACCACGTTTACGTATCCCAGCCCCCCCCGGACCGATCCCACGAGCAGGCGGCTGAAGTCGATCAGTCGGTCTGTCAGTCCAGAACGGTTCATCAGGCTTCCGGCCAGTATGAAGAAGGGAATGGCCATCAGCGAGAAAACGTCCATTCCTCCGAAGAACTGCTGCGGAATGGCCCTGAGGAGCGTCAGGTTTCCGGTGCCCAATATGCCGAGAAATCCCGTGAACAGCAAGGAGGCGTAGAGGGGGACTCCAAGAGCCATCTGGAGGAAGAACCCTCCCAGTAGCATGAGTCCCGTCATGACCGGTCACCTCCGTCGGAGGGGCGATGCAGCTCCTGGAGCAGGAGCTGCATCAACAACATGGACATGCCGATCGGAACGGCCATGAGAGGAATGGCCTTGGGGATGCCCAGAGCCATGGTCTTCATGGTCCAGGTTCCAGCGACGTTCTTGCCGCCGAGCCATATCAGGAGGATCAGTACCACCGCCTGTATCCCCATCCTGGCTACGTAGGAGACCTTTTTCAGCCATCTTGGGAAACGCGGTGCCAGAAAGTCTATCGACATATGGTCCCCCTTCGCCTGGGCTCCCGCCGCCCCCAGCATCACCAGCCAAACCAGGGAATATCGAGCTACCTCCTCGGTCCATATGATCGAGCTTTTCATGACGTAACGGAAGAAGATGCCTAGCACTATATCTCCCACGTTGACCAGCAGGAGAAAACCGGCCACCACGGCGCTTAGTCGCTCCATGGCGACGGCCATCCTCTGGACTTTTCCGAGGTCGCTCGAGCCGTCCATAGCGCTATTCCTTCGCCGCCTCGTTCGCCCTGGTGGCGCACTGTACCGCCAGGTCAAGCCATTCCTGACTCACCTTGGTCTTGAGCCACTTCACGTATTCGGGCTGTCCCTTTTCCCTGAACTGATCCATCTCGTTTCCGTTGGGGGAGTATACATCCATCCCCTTTTCCTTCAGATACTCCACCTGTTTGGAGTCCGCCGCCTCCACCTCCATGCGGCTAATGCGGTTGGCCTCCTTGGCCGCCTCGACGACGACCTTGCGATCCTCCTCGGAGAGGGAGTCGAACAGGTCGCCGTTCATGACCAGGAACTGATCGGAGTACTGTATGTTGGCCAGGGTCATGTATTTCTGTACCTCGTATAGGCTTCCTATGATTATGTACATTGCCGGGTTCATCTGACCGTCCACGACCCCGGTCTTGAGGGCCATGTACAGTTCCGTCCATGGTATGGGGGTTCCGCTGGCTCCGAATGCCTGGTATATGGCCAGCTGTCCCTCGTCCATGCCCCTGAACTTGAGTCCCTTGAAGTCGTCCGGGCCGTGTATGGCTCTCTCCGAGTTTGTGAAGGCCAGGAATCCGCCTTCCTCTACCGCCTCCAGCAGCACCGCTCCGGTCCTGTTGCGGAATTCCTCCTGGGCTTTCTTCCAGTACTGGCTTTTATCGAAGAATATGTGGGCCGCCTCGTAGGAGTTGAACATGAAGGGTATGGACGAGGCGTATATCTCGGGGAAAACCGGAGCCACTCCGGCGAAGGAGGCTATATTGGCCATCGGCTGGTTAAGACCGGTCTTCATCAGGAGCTCCATTCGCTCCTCCTCCGTTCCCAGCTGGCTATCGGGGAAGAGCTCGAAGGCAACCCGTCCCTCGGTTCCCTCCTCGACCAGCTTCTTGAAGTTTTCCGCGAAGGCGTGGACTGCGTTGTCCTCCGCTTTCGGCGGTCCGTTGTAGGACATCTTGACCGTCACCGCCGTGGAGGCTGCCGCGGTGAGTCCCATCAAAATCAAGGACATAAGCAGTATCGTCGATGTACGCCTGAAGACTTTCACGATAAAACACTTCCCTTCGATGATATGTCAGAGCGAAGCCCTGTATCGTCAATTCTAAATAGTCGGGGGTGTTTTTGCAACAAAAGAGGGAGCGTGCCGTTCAGGCACGCTCCCTTTATGTCCTTTCCTAGGCAACGTAGAGGAAGTAGGCTCCCGCCGTTACCACGAGCCATCCGCATATCTGGGAGATCACGAAAGGCCCTTTGCTGTTGTCGGTCCAGTTCATGTATCGATCCAGACCGTTGGCGAAGGTTCCGGCCAGGAGAATGACCAAAGCGTAGCCCAGGCCGTAGAGGGCTACGATCGACATCCCCCTGGCGAGGCTGTCCGTCGATGCCTTCATGGCTATGACCAGCATAGGAGCCATATAGGCGAAGGTGCAGGGACCCAGCGCCATGCCGGACACCGTTCCAAGAATCAGGGCTCCCAGCAAACCTTTTTTGTTCCCGGCCTTAACGTTCCCCGATACGAACCAGGGGATCGTTATCACGTCCAGAAGATGAAGGCCGAAGAGGAAGAGCACCGCTGATACTATGTAGTTCATTATGGAGCTCAGTCCCTGCATGAGAGCTCCTGCGGAGGCGATTACCATCCCTACCAGGGCTATGTTGACCAGTATCCCCAGGGAGAAGGCCCCCGATACGAGGAGAGCGTTCTTGGCTCCCTTTTCCTCCTGCCCCTGGATATAACCGACTACAAGTGGTATGCTCACCAGGCTGCAAGGGCTCAGGAGGACGCTGAAGATGCCCCATATGAAGGCCGCCACGAAGGCCGCCGACCCTGTGCCTGACAGGGCGGACTGAACCGCGGCCAGCAGGTTACCCAAGGCGATCTCTCCCGGTCATTTCAAGTCCTCCAGTTCGTATCCGAGCTCCTTCCAGCTGTCCTTGAGCTGTTCGGAGTTCATTATCCCCTCGTGTTTCAGCAGCAGCTCTTCTTCGGGGGACAGGAATATCAAGGTGGGGACCACCCTTACTCCGTATTTTTTCGCGTAGTCCATGTTGTCCATGAGGTTTATCTTTCTGACCGTCACGCCGTCGTACAGTTTCTCGAACCCTTCCAGGATTCGCGCCATCTCGACGCAGGCAGGTCAGCCCGGTGCGCTGAGATCAAGGAGGATCGGATAGCTCTTCGACGCTTTATTCTCCGCCACAGCAGGCGTTTCCGTGCCTTTCAAACCCTTGAAGTGCAATGTTCCCCCTATGATCAGAAAGACGATCACCAGGGTTACTATCTTTCTCATGTTCATCGGCTCCGCCTCCTTCCGGTGGAATGTCCTACGCTTATTATAAGGTATCCCCGTCGATTTAGATAGGTAAAAATACCTATCATGGTGTTTCGGGGTTTTCTTTATGTCTCGGAATTTTTAGTGGGAGGTATAAAATGGAGTTTATGTCGCCTAGGCGCCTTGTGGGGCGTTTTGCGGAATTGGTCCGTAGGGAATGGAACACCTTTTGGCTAGCTACCGTAGGGACTGTACTGATGAGCTTCGCCATAGTTGCTCTGACCGTTCCTTACCGTTTCGCCGGTGCCGGTTTGGCCGGAATAGCCATTTTGACCAAATACGTCTGGAATATCTCTCCGGCGTGGGCCATAGCTTTCGGAAACGTCTTTCTGCTGGGCTGGGGGTGGAGGGTCCTGTCCCCTCGCTTTGTCCTCTGGACTCTTTACGTCTCCATGCTGACCTCCGGGGCCGTGGCGTTCTTCGAGTTGTTCTCCTATCCGATGCTACAGGACGAGTTTCTGGCGGCCATACTGGCCGGTGTATTCGGCGGGGTGGGTATAGGATTGGTGTTTCGTGTGGGGGCCTCCACAGGGGGGACCGACGTCATAGTGATGGCCGCCAGAAAGAGGTGGGGAGTCGACGTCGGTATGTACTCTTTCTACATAAATATAGCCATACTTCTCGGATCTTGGTTCGTCGTAGACCTGGAGAAACTATTGCTCGGAGGGGTTGCCCTGTACGTGGAAAGTCTGGTCATAGACAGCGTTCTCAAGTCATTCGACAGACGAAAGCAGATCACCGTAATAACTTCCAGAGACGACGAGGTCCGGCGTTTTATCCTTGAGATCCTTGGCAAGAGCGCCACGATGGTCAAGGCTGAGGGAGCCTATACCGGCGACGAAAGGATGATGTTTATAGTGGTCGTCAACAGAAGACAGGCCATGGAGCTCAAGCGATTTGTCGTGTCGGTAGATCCCAGGGCCTTCATAGTTTTGTCCGACGTCGCCGAGGTCGTAGGCGAGGGCTTCAAGCACTGGAAACACATCTGACGATAGAGAACGGAAAAGAGGAGGGGAGTCCCTCCTCTTTTCCGTTCGGCTACATGAAAGCCGATATAATCGCCGCTACGAGGAGTGCCGGCAGCATGTTCATCACCTTTATCCTCTTTATCTCCAGTATCCCCAGGCCTATGCCTATGAGCATTATCCCTCCGACCGCCGAGATCTCGTCTATCATGGTCTGGGTCATGTAGGGTTGAAGGGCGCTGGCGGCAAGGGTTATGGATCCCTGATACAGTAAGACCGAGAGGGCGGACAGGCCCACTCCGATTCCCAACGATACGGCAAAGGCCACCGACCCAATGCCGTCCATCAGCGACTTCGTAAGGAGGAGTCTCGGCCAGTCCCCGACCCCTTCCTCTATGGCCCCCAGTATCGCCATGGATCCCATGCAGAACACCAACGAGGCGGTCATGAATCCCTCCGTTGCGTTTCCCGACGCCCCGATCCTCTTCTGTAGGGACTCCGCCCCTCTCCGCAGCCTTCCGTCCAGGTCGAAAAACTCTCCCGCGATGGTGCCTGCGACGACGCTGAACACCAGTATCAGAACGTTATCGGTGGATCCAGTCATGGATATCCCTAGCCACAGGGTCACGAGGCCGATAGAGTGGAAGGCCGCCGTGGTGACCGAGGACGGCAGAGTAGATCGGAAAGTCAGGCCGAACAGGGTCCCTATGACGATAGCGATGGCGTTGGCTATCGATCCGAAGAGCGGTATGTGTTCGGCTATATGTCGCAGCCACATGTAGTTGCCCCCTTAAGCTCGAATCTCGAATATAGAAAGAGATGATAGCACACAAAACCTTCCCATGCCTCCATGTAGAGAGGATCGCGTAAAAAAACGAACAAAAGGGAAAAGAATAGAACATAAAGTTGATTTCTAAGTCCCAAATAGATAGATTAAAGACGATGGATGTTTTTTTAAGGGGTTGGCGTGGTTTCGACGACACGAGTTGCTTGGAACGAAAGGAGAGATATCTGTGAGAAAATCCGCGATACGCTTCGTAGGCGCTCTGGTTATATCAGTATTTATGGTCGGTCCGTCCCTCTGCTGTACCGACATCGTGGCGGGTAAGGACGCCACCGTGGACGGATCGGTGATAACGTCCCATACCGCCGACGGTGCTTTCTACGACGCCAGGGTCAGGGTTATACCAGGAAGGACCCACGAGAAGGGCGAGACCGCTTCGGTGTTCTGGAACATCACCAACGAGGAATACGGCCCGGCGGTCAAGATAGGCGAGATCCCCCAAGTGGAGAAGACCTATTCCTACTTCCATGTGGGGTATCCCTTCATGAACGAGCACGGAGTGGCCATAGGAGAGACCACCATCGGTCAGAAGGAAGAGCTCAAGACCTTCCGACCCGACGCCAGGGCCATCATGACTGTGGAGCAGCTGGAGGTCTTTGGCCTTCAGAGGGGCAAGACGGCCAGGGAGGCCATAAAGGTTATGGGAGACCTGGCCGAGAAGTACGGCTTCCTTCCCTCCTGCGGCAGCGAGGGGGAGTGCCTCTCCGTGACCGACTCGGAGGAGGCCTGGATATTCGAGCTTCGCAGCACCGGCATGATGTGGACTCCCGAGAGCGGCAAGCCCGGAGCCATATGGGTCGCCCAGAGGGTTCCGGACGATATGGTCGTCGTGGTGCCGAACATGAGCCGTATTCAGGAGATAGACCCAGACGACAAGGATAATTTCATGGTCGCCGAGGGTTACAGGCAGTTTGCCATAGACATGGGATGGTACGACCCCGAAGGGAACGAGCCCTTCATCTGGCAGAGGGCCTATTCTCCCCTCACCGGAAACGACGACTGGGCCCTTTCGTCCATGTGGGTTCGCAACAGGCTTCACACGATCCACAAGATCCTGGCTCCCTCGCAGGAGTGGGATCCCAATGCCGAGACCATGTCCTATCCCTTCGCCGTCAAGCCGGAGAAGAAGATATCCGTGGCTGACGTGATGGAGATGCTCAGAAGCCACATGACCGGAACTCCCTTCGATATGTACGAGGACGGGGCCTGGTACGTCAGGGACGGAGAGAAGTGCGTCAAGAGCCCTCTGGCCACTCCGTTCCCCAACAGGGACGTTCGTCGCCTTCTGGGAATCGATTACAACCGCCCCGTCTCCAAATGGGACTGTGCCTACAGCTTCGTCTCTCAGGCCAGGCGTGACGTTCCGGATGTCATGAGGACCATTCTCTGGTTCGGCTACGATAACCCCCATACCAGTTGCTACGTGCCCATATACAACGGTGTGACCGACACAAAGGAGAGCTGGAGGACCTTCGATCGCGAACAGTTCAGCCTCGAGTCGGTCCAGTGGGGTTTCATCCTCTCCGACGAGCTGGTTAACCACCGTTACGGTGATGCCATGGCCGATCTCAGAGCTGTGAGGGATCCCATGGAGAAAGGGTTCTTCGACCGAATAGCCGAGGTGGACGCCGAGGCCGTCAAGCTGTACAAAGAGAGCCCCGAGAAGGCCAGAAAATACCTCACCGATTTCACCTTAGAGTGCATGGACCAGGTGGAGAGAACCTGGTGGGGACTTAACTGGAACCTCATAACCAAGTATAACAACAACAAGTTTCACTAGGACAAGTTCCGTTAGACCTCCCACGGCCCTCGCTTTTCAGGAGCGCGGGCCGTGCTATATTTCTGGGAGGTATGTTTTTAGAGGTGCCCTTTTGTCTATGCCGTTTTTGTTTTTTTCTGCTTATCCAAGCTGTTTGGGAGTCGGTTGTAGTCATCTAGTTTGTACTGTTACGCAGATGATGTTACGCTTGCGGTGTGCGGTTCACTCTAAGGTCTAATATAGAGTATTACCCGACTTTCATTTCAGGGAGGGGCTGTATTGTGAAAAACGTCCAGGAAAATTACCGTCCTCAGGTCCACTATTATTCCAACAGGTTAAAGGACAAACTGAGGAAGATCCGTGATTTTAGAACGACGTTTATCGAGGCTCCCTCCGGTGCAGGCAAGACTACGGCCATACGAGATTTTTTCAATTGTCCGGATATGAATTCCCCTTCGATTCGTTGGTTCGTAGCCAGTGAGGAGCCTGGCACGTCGGGCTGGACCAGGTTTTGCCATGTCCTGGGGGAGATAGACCCCTACGCAGGATCCCGACTTTTGCATCTTGGTTTTCCCGTCGAGGACAATCAGGGAGAGATCGCCCAGGCTCTCGTCGATCTGGTATGTGACGATGAAACCTACCTTGTATGCGATAATTTTCAGTTTATCCACAAAAGCCTTCCTCTGTCGGTCTGGAGGGCTCTAGTCGATCATGGTGGATATGGTCTTAGGGTGGTCATCATCACCCAGCAGCTCTCCTCCAGAGGGCTGGCGATTTTGGGCAACGCCAACGTCCTTAGGGTTGAGAACGAGGATCTGTGTCTCACGGAGGAAGAGATCGGAGGCTACTACGGTCTGGCTGGGGTTGACCTGGACTTGGATCAGAGACGTCGTCTTTACCTCTATTCGGAGGGGTGGATCGCCGCGCTGTATCTCCAGCTGGTGGGCTATGCCCGAACCGGTTCTCTTGAGGGCAGATCAAGTATTCATGAGCTTGTAAACGAGTTGTTTTGGAAAGGACTTTCCCTAGAGGATCGTCAGGTCCTGTTCCGTTTGTCTCCTTTCGACAACTTTACCGTTCCACAGCTGTCCTTCCTTCTCGGTCTTGACCGGGTTCCTGATGATTTACTCGAGAGATTGGAAGGGTGGATCTTTGTCCGCTACGATATCGAAAGTCGTCGGTATTTTCTACATGCCATACTCCTGGACTTCGTTCGTTCCGCCATCCGAGATGAGCCGGAAGCCTTTCAAAGAGGGATCCTGGCTGCCGCCGGGGGATGGTGTGCCTCTCAGGGAGACAAGACCCAGGCGTTGCTTTTTCTCTATCGCATACGTGATTACCGAGGGATTCTCTCGCTGGATCTCCATTGTTACGACATGACCAGGGTCACCTTGGACGCGGGGCGGGAATATATGCTGAAATTTCTTCGGGATACGGTAGGTAACTCCACCGTCGAGATGCGATGCGACTACGCGTTCAATTTTATATCCATGGCTTTTGAGGCCTTTAAACTGGGGGACGTCGAGCTCTACGTCGGTCTCTGTAGAGAGATGGAGGCTGTCCTGGATGGCAGTGATATAGACGAGGAAAGCCGTAGGTCCCTGAGGGGCGAGCTTTACCTTGCGAGGTCGTTCGGTTTTTACAACGATATAGAGGCGATGGGGAAAGACCATAGCCGTGCCTACGAGCTTCTGGGTCCCAACAGTAAGCTCTTCAAGCCCGACACCCCTTGGACCTTCGGGTGGCCGTCGGTTCTGGGCATGTTTCACAGCGGGGTTGGCGAACTGGACAGGGAGCTGTCCGACATGGATCGGTGGCTTCCCCAGTACAATTCCCTGACCTCCGGGAACGGCAGTGGGGCGGAGTTGATATTCAGGGCAGAGGCCCTGCTTCATAAAGGCCAGGACGACGAGGCGGAGCCATTGGTCCTTCGGGCGCTGGAGATCACCAAACGATTGAACCAAGATAGTCTCTACCTCTGCGCGGCCTTTTTGTTGCAGAGGATGGCCCTGCTGAGGGGAGACGGACCGGTCTTCACGGATAGTCGTGCGATGAGAGATCGTTGTGCTCGTATGTCATCCTACGCTCTGTCAAACCGTATAACCGAGGTGGCGACGGGCTTTATCTCCTGCCTTCTAGGTGATCCGGACGGAGTCCCCGCCAGGGTATGTTCCGATGGCTTTCTTAAAGGGGCATCCCCTGCGGTTCCCTTTTCCTGCATAGTGTACGGTCGTCTAGCTCTTCTGACCGTAAGGGAGAGGGATCTAATCCTGAGATCCGAGGAGCTGCTGTTTCCGGCGCGAAGGTATCGAAACCTACTTGTGGAGATCTACATGGGTATCTATCTTTCGGTGGCCTATTATCGTCTTGGCAGGGATTCCGACGGAGCCGAGGCCCTTGGCAGAGCTCTTGACATGGCCATGCCGGATGGGCTTATACTGCCTTTTGCCGAAAACGCCGATGTCCTAGGGCGCTCTCTCGATGCGGTAGTGGAGGAGTGCTGGAGCTCCGAGAGGCAGATGTTCTCCTCTTTAGTAAAGCGTTATTCCGTGGGAAAGGAGAGGGTACTACAGGGCCTCTCCGGTAGAGAGGCAGCGAAGGGACTGACCTTCAGGGAAAACGACGTAGCCCTTCTGGTAAGCGAGGGGTTGAGCAACCGGGAAATAGCGGACAGGCTCTTTCTATCCGAGAACACGGTAAAGTTCTATCTGAAGTCCATCTTCCAGAAGCTGAGAATCAAATCTCGTAGAGATATAAAAAAGATCCTCTCGTTTCGCTAAGCTGCAAAGACCACCCGAAAAGAGTGTACCGAAAACTAAGGATGTCTCATATCCTATATAAGGATAAGGGACATCCTTTTTCAATTTTGAGGAGACATGAAAGGGAGTTGATTTTATATGAAGCTGCTGGCGAGATCCGTTTTTACATGTCTGGTGATGATTATCCTGGCCACGCCTGGGGTCTCCATGGACATGGCTCCGCTGATCTTCAAGGTCAGTGACGATGGCCCCTCCCTCTCTGTGACAGTAAAAGATAAGGCGGTAATAGTCTTGAACGGAGACAGGACGGTGCAGGAGTTCCCCCGGAGGGGAGATGCCTTGGAGGAGGGCGAGGAACGATCTATCGAGGTCTTAGCTGCCTTGGATATGAATTTCGACGGATTTACCGACTTTAGGGTCGCAAGAGAGCCAGGGGTCCCTAATCTGTACTACTCGTGCTATCTCTGGGATCCCGAGACGAGGAAATTCGAGGAAAACGGCCCCCTAGGGGATGTTTCCAACCCGGTTTTCGATAAAGAGGCTGGGAGAATCTCCGCCTTTACCCATCAAAGTGTTACGGACAATCAGAAGGAGGAATTTCGCTGGATCGATGGAGAGCTGACTCTGATATGGCGCAAGTCCCAGCGTTACGATGAAGACCGTGCACTTTTCGTCGTGACAGAAGAGATCCTTAACGACAGAGGATCGATGGAAACCGTATATGAACGCTCTTTCGACGAGGTTCAGATCAGTCGGTACACCGACGGAGAGCCCTGTTTGGACGAGGAGACGATCTCATTTATCTCGAAAGCCTCAAGGGAGTTGTTGAGCTCGGATATCTCTGGCGAGGGAGAGCTTAACGGAACGGGCATCACCGACGGATTGCAGGTGGCTGCATGGGTCTTCAACCTCGAGAACGGAGATCTGGTCTGCTTCGAGGTCCCCGACGACCGGTCTGGTCTGTTCATCAATATGGGATACGAGAACGGTACTTTCAGGGTCGAGTCAGACGATAAGCTAACCATGGGAGAAAGGGTCTTCTGAGACACTACGAGAAAGGGGCGATGAATGTGGATTTTATCAAATCGGTGATGCCTCTCAACGACTGGCGTCTATTTGTGGAGATGGAGACGGGGAGCCTGATGGTTGTCGATCTTTCCCATAAACTTGATACCGCAAGATTTGGTGACCTAAGGGATTTTGAGTTCTTTCGATCGGTCTCCACCGATGGCGATATCGTCTTGTGGGGAGGCGGCCGAGTGCGGCTGACGGCCCGAGAGCTTATGGACGTCGTCTTCGTGGATAAAAAGGAGGATTTATAAATGTTTGGAATTAACGAAATTATCAAAAAGGGAAGTCTTTGCCTTGTCGCGTTAGTCCTCTTTCTCTGTTTTGCTCATGAGGCGTCTGCTGCCAAGGTCACCGTGGTCAACAAGACCTCTGTTAAGGTCTCGGTTGCCCTGCAGTGGTGGGCAGATGGCTCTGTTAGTAGAGGGGGCACCAAGGGGTGGTTCGGAGTGAAGCCAGGAAAATCAAGAACTATCGTCTGGAATGGCATAGATGGTGCGGCTGTCCAAGTTGGTTACATGGGCTTTTACGCTAAGGGCAAGGGACTTGTTTGGAGTGGCGACTCTAGTGAGCTACATGGATCTGGATGGATACATCCCAAGAAATCTTTCAAGACCGAGAATCCAGATCAAGCCATACCTGGAGGGCAGAAGGTCAATTTTCGTTGGTTTGATATCAATTTTACCGACGGTGGAGCCCGCGCTGTTGGCAGGATAGTTTTAAGGCCTTAGACCCATACCTAAAGCGATGAAAATTAAAAAAAACATAAAAATTGTCGCCGTGGCTTTTTTTTTTGGTGCTTTCCTCCTGTATGGGTTGAGTCCACCTATACCGAAATCGGGTTTTTTCTACGAGATCAGAGATTGTAATAGGATTTGCCGGGTTCAGGGGGTCTTTAGGTCGTCCTATGTGGAAACCGAAAGGCTTAATTTCGTGGAGGGGGGATTCCCTAGGTTTGTGGCGTGGGTAGCTATAACCCCTTCCAACGCCCTGGATAAGGAGCCTACGGGGATATGCTTTTTTGACGACGACGGCGACTATTCGGGATTTCTGCCCATCTCGGGGGACCTCTCCAGGGTAGTCGAATCTATACGGATCGACGGTAAGGGAATAGATCTGACCCTACTTCGAAACGGAGTAAGGGAAAAGTTACGTTTCACGAATGGAGATGCCGATATCCCTTGGTCCTGAAAGATGAATAGGAGTGATTTAATCGTGAACGCAAATAGAAGATATCTTCGTGTGTTTTTATCGACATCGATCATGCTCGTTCTGCTGTCTCTCCCATCTCTGGCAGCACAGGAAAGCTACGTTCTCAAAGAGGGGTCTGCCTTTAGGGTCAACGCCGATGGCAAAGAGATCGAACTGGAGGAGGATCAGCCTGAATACTGTCTTACCGACAGCGGCATGTATTCCTGGATAATCGTGGATCCCGAGCTTTCCGATGTGATGAAGGGATCAAAAAGCGGAATATACTTTTTCAACGAGTTCGAGGAGCCCCTCGGTTTTCTGCCCTTCGAAGGGGCGGCCTACTGTAACGTATCTCTCAGCCCCGACGGTGAGATGATAGCCATTATCTTCGGCACGAGCGTGTCCCATGACCTTATTCTCTACACCATGGATGGTCTTGAGAAAAAAAAGAGCTTCCTGGTTATCGGAGATATCTGCTGGTTAGATCCCTGTCGGTTCGTCTTTACCCTGGACGATGTTGGTAAGGGGGCCAGGGGAGATGCCATGGATCAGCAGGAGGGCTGGCTTTCGGTGATGATGTACGACGCCATGATGGAGGAGCTCTTTAGTGTCATGGATGCCACCGAGACCGAGGATTACATGCTTGTAGGGGTGAATTTCGAAAGGGAGGAAATAGAGGTTCTAAGGCGTTCGGTTAAGGAAGTGAACGACTGGGGAGATGAATATATGATTGAGGATGCCCCTTTGTCGGTCCCGATCCCCGTAGCTGGCTAGGAAAAGAGGACGATGAGAATGAGATTTTCCATGAAATACGGGATTCTGTTTACCTGCTTGGCCCTTCTGATCTGCGTTGGGTCCGCACTGGGCGCTCCAACCCAGAAGGAGCTTAAGGATATGAGCTTGTTCCTGAGCAACTTCACGGAGCTTGGCTTTATGGAGATTGATGTGGAGGAGATGTCCCATCCCGATAGCTATCCAGACCTAGTGCGTTTCGGGATCCAGCACAATTACATCAACAACTTCAAAAGCCGTGTTCAGCAGAATAAGGACAACCCTGGAGATAAGGGGGAATTGCGGATCAAGGCGGCCTACGTCGAGGAATCGGTGCAGAAGTACTTCGGGATAAAGATAAAGGCGGACAGATCGGTAGATCAGTCCGATCCCCCCTATTTTTTCAAGGGCGGCTATTTCAGTTTTTTCGGTTCCGATGGAGAGGCCCCCTGGTACGCAAGAGTCAAAACGGCATCCAGCCCTCAGAAGAGATTCTGGTATTTACAGGGCGAGATATACAACGCCGACGACCCAGAGGATATCTACGGTACCTTTAGCGCCACGATAAAAGAGGCCATGTGGGGCAAAAAACGCACCTATGTGATGGTATCCATGACCTTCGAATACAGTCCGTCCAATTAAGGGGAGTAATCATGTTGAGCAAGAAAAAATTTTTCTTGTCGCTTATTATGTCCTCTTTAGTTATTTTTTGCCTCGTCTCGGTTGGTTCCTGCTCCAATAGAGATAACTGTATCGCCATAATCTACACCGAGGCGGATTTTCAGGGTACGTCCTGGGAGATCTACGTGACAGGGGAGTACGACCTTTGGTGGAAGATCGACAAAGAGGCGGAAAATCCCAGGATGATTTTCGACCTCCCCAACGATACCATCGCCTCGATCAGGGTCCGGCCTGGATACAAGGTGACCATTTTCGAGCATGCCGAGCTTGCCGGTGATTCCCTTGTCATCGACGTCGATATGCCCTCTTTTGGTGAGAGATGGATCGATCAGGCATCGTCTCTGACGGTTTTCAGGATAGAGGACCAGGAGCTTGTGGGAAGGTGGCAGGCCTCGGTCAAGTCCGATTCGACGGAGTTCGCCAGGGGAGAGATTATGGACAGGGACGAAATCGCCGCCATTATAGAGGAAAATAGCGAGGTTTTTTCCGAGCTCATAGAGGCTGGGGAAAACCAGTGGTACGGCGACACCACCGACGACCAACGGATAAACGTGGCTGGATACATGCTGGGACTGTTCGAGGCCCTGGGCTACGACGTCTTCTCTTGGACCCCTAACTCCTTCGCTCAGAGCATCAACAATTTCTACGACTGGAGGAAGGATCTCAGCCTATGGCACACAGCCTGCTTGGTCCTCAACGTGGATGGGGCAATGTACGAGGAGATCTTCTCCTCTTCCCGACGTCGTTCTTTGGGTTAGGGACATCCTACAAAACCCTTGACCTTTTCGATCGAACTGTGGTAACCTTCGATGAAACAGATGTAGAGGGAGAGATTGAACGATGCATACTCGTTTCATAGACGTTAGTTGTTGTTGTCGGTGGATGCTCGACTAATCCACCGCAGTCTTGGACTGCGGGGCATATGGCCCGTTGCGGTCCGGAGACGGAACGTCATCTCTCGACGAATATGCACCTGATCTATCAGGCTTAAAACGGGATCGCCCTAGGCGGTTCCGTTTTTTTCGTCTTCGACCGCCGGAGTTTTTTCTAAGGAGGTTCGATGAATGATAGGCAAGGGTATGGGGTTCGTAGACGCTATGGTGGAGGACTGGAAGGCGGTCAGGAGAAACGATCCGGCGTTGCCAGCTGGATGGAGAGGAAGGTGGGAGTTCGTCCTGTGCTATCCCGGAGTCCACGCTCTTTGGCTTTACAGGCTGGCAAATGGCCTTCACGTCAGTAAGATTCCGGTTGTGCCGAGGTTCATAAGCCACCTTGGCCGTTGGCTGACCGGAATAGAGATCCATCCCGGTGCGAAGATAGGGAGAGGCCTCTTCATAGATCACGGTATGGGAGTGGTCATAGGGGAGACCGCTGAGATAGGCGACAACGTGTCTCTGTTCCACGGGGTTACCCTTGGAGGAAGAGGCGGTGAGGTCGGAAAGCGTCACCCTACTCTGGAGGATAACGTGATCGTAGGTGCGGGAACCCAGGTACTTGGCCCTATAACTCTAGGGAAAGGGGCCAAGGTCGGGGCCGGAAGCGTCGTGTTGGAGGACGTGGCTCCTGGATCCACCGTGACGGGAGAGCAGGCCAGGGTGAGGGATGGCTCGGGGCCTCTTCTCAGGAGGATAGAGGAGTTGGAACGTCGTATTGAGGAGATGGCGCTCCTTTTAGGGTCATCTACTGGGCAGGAGGTCGCATGATGAGCTACAGAGTGGACGAATTGATGAACGCAAGGGTTATCGGTAAGACGCCTATGGTCGTGGTGCGTCCCTTCGAGGACGGTGCGGAGATAGCCCTGAAGATAGAGGGGAACGGCGTAGGAGGTTCCATAAAGGACAGGGCCGCCTGGGGGATGCTCCGCCGGGCGGAGGAAAGAGGGGAGCTCTGCGACGGGACCGTCGTGGTGGAGCCCACCTCGGGCAATACCGGAATAGCACTGGCCATGTTGGGTCGAGGTCTGGGGCTCAAGGTAATGCTGACCATGCCCGAGTCCATGTCGATCGAGCGGAGGTCTCTGCTGAAGGCTTACGGAGCCGAGGTCGTCCTTACTCCCGCAGGAGAGGGAATGACGGGGGCCGTTCGAAGGGCGGAGGAGCTGGTGGCGGAGATCCCAGGAGCCTTGACGATGGACCAGTTTTCCAATCCCGGGAACCCCTGGGCCCATAGGGTGACCACCGGTCAGGAGATACTCCGAGATCTCTGGGGAAGGAGAATAGACGCCTTCGTGGCTGGGGTCGGTACCGGCGGTACCTTGACCGGAATCGCCGAAGCCCTCAGAGGGGCAGGACGTTCGGTCTCGGTGGTCGCTGTGGAGCCTAAGAAAAGTTCCGTACTGTCCGGAGGGCGTTCCGGATCTCACGACATCCAGGGCATCGGTGCCGGCTTCGTTCCCAAGGTCCTGGACGTCGGTTTGATCGACGAGATCTTCGCGGTGGACGACGAAGAGGCGAGGGAGGGAGCCAGGCTGCTGGTCTCTCGATGGGGTCTCCTCTGCGGAATATCCTCCGGGGCCAATCTCCATGCCGCCGTGGTGAAGGCCAGAGAGATCGGCCCCGAGGGGTTGGTCGTGACGGTGTTGCCCGACAGAGGGGAGAAGTACCTCAGCACGGGGCTTTTCTCCTAGCGCTTCAGCCCCAGCGAGATGATGATCTTGAAGGCGTGTTCCGGAGATACGTTCACGTAGGATATATCGTCCTCGTAGAAGAACATGACTATCCCGGATGTAGGGTTGGGGGACGTGGGCATGAATATGCTGAGCATAACTCTGCCGTCCGGCTCCACGTCCCTTCTGGTGACGAATCCCAGAAGGTGCCCCGGTCCCATGGGTATCCGCACCACCCCCAGGTATGCGTCTGTCTTCCCGGTTCCGGTGAAGGATCCGACCAGGTCCTTTATGGTCTCGTACCAGGACCCGACCAAAGGAATGGCCACTATGGCCCTCTCCAGCGAATTCAGGGTCCATCGTTCTCTGCGTGCGAACTTGCTTCCGGCGTAGGTTATCACGAATACGATGGACACGAACATGATCATGGTCATCTCCACCGATTCGGTGAAACCGAAGAGTATCTTGGCTACGGCGGTCAAGGTCTGCACCAGGAGCCTTACTATGAATATAAGTATCGCCAGAGGGAGAAACACCAGGAGTCCTGTGACGAAGTTTCTCCCGAATCTCTTCAGGAGGGACGGTTTTTTCTCTTCCTCTTCCTGTATCGGTCTTTCCGTTTCCGTCATCTGCGGTCGCACCTTCTTTTTCTATCGGAAGTAATCGAACAGTACCCCTACCGGGTAGCCGTTGACGCATTTATGGGCGTATCGCATATATATGCTTCTCTTGCCCTCGAAAAGTTCGTTGGATTTTATGCCTAGCCTTACGGATTCGGATGCCTCTATGAAGGCCGCCAGCTTGTCGCAGGATTCGATTATCCTGCCGTCTATGGGGTTCAGCTCGTCTCTGTCCTGATCCTCCCCTATATCTCGGTCCAATATAGTCGGGGTCGTCTGACCTTTCGGCCATATACGGTTCTCGAACTCGTCCTTCACGAAGGCCAGCATCTCGGGATGCCACGATTCGGGAAGCAGAGGGAGCACGTCGGTGGCTATGGCCTCCATCTCGAGCTCCTTTATCAGCTGATCCAGCCCCTCAACGGATCGCTTCACCGGGGATATTATGTCCCTGGTCAGAACCTCGGGAAGATCGTGGAATAGCCCTCCGTAGAAGGCGTTGTACCTTCTTCTGAAACATCCCCCCGTCTCCAGCACTACCAGCCATGACAGGACGGCCACGAACAGAAGGTGCCCCAGCACCGAGGTCTGAGGGATCCTGGGAGTCTGAGCCCATCTTTTCTGGAACCTGAGCTGACCGACCAGGGAGATGAATCCGGCCAAACCCCTGTCGCTCTCCGGGAGGCTATCGCTCATTATAAGCTGCCTGACCCCCTCTATGTCCATATGTTCTTTTACCTGTCTTTCTATCTCCTCTTTGGTCCTCTCGATGTGAAATATGGGACGGCTCCAGCCGTATATGAACTCAAACTCCCATTTCGTCGCCAGATAGTGGGCGGCCTGGAGGTATCTTTTCTCTACTCTGTGGTCGTCCTCGTCGAAATAGGTACGACACCTGTCTGCGACTCCGCCCGGAAGAGGTGACAGAAGAGGATAAAGCCTGTCCATTACCCATCGGTTGAGGTCTTTTCTCTGGGTCTCGTTCGCCATCAATCGATGGAATACCGGAGGTTTTATGTCTGTGACCACGACCCTGTGAAGATATTCGAACACTCCTCCCTCTATGATCGCGTTCCAGTCGACCTCCGCGCCTCTGTCCTCTTCGTAGCGGCCTATGACGTAGGCTATGACGAACTTATGGGCCTGTTTCGCCATCTCTGTGAACTGAACCGGCCTGGGATGGTCGTTCCACCTCTCTATACTGGCCGCTGAGAATATCAGCTCTATAAGGGAACGGGTTATCATGGTAAACCTCCTTTTTCTCGATTCTATAGTAGAGATTATAGCCCTTTGAAGGCAAGGTATGCCATGTTATGCTGTTGTATGATCGGAAGGAGGCCCGTTTTTACATGAAAAAATTTATGTTTCCCATGGTTCTGTGTCTAGCTATGTCGCTTTCGCTTGAGGTCTCGCCGTCGTTCTCCTCGGAGGTCGAACGACTTTTCTGGGAACGTCGATGGGACGAGTTGGCCTCCGTGACCTCGGAGGACCTGTCTCCCAGGGAGATATCGATGGTGGCCAACGGTCTTTGGACGAAGGGTCGTTGGGAAGATGCGCTTGCCTTGATGGATGAGGTGGGAGACCGCTACCCGGAGGAAATCAGACCCTATGCGTCGATGTTGAGGGTGCTGGCTCTGGAGAGGATCGGCGATCCGAAGGCCGCCTACGGAGAGGCCCTGGACCTCTATCTGTCCTCGCCGCCCGAGGATTTGACCTACTACGTCTGCTATGCCCTGTCGCGGCTGACCGGGAACGAGGAGGAGAGACGTAAATGGATGCGAAGGATGCTCTCGGCCACGGACGACTCCACTCTGAAGGCCAAGACCCTGGACGATCTGATGGATTTCCCCGATCCCTCACTATCAGACGCCTCGGCGGCCCTCAGGATAAGGCCCCTCAACTCGAGGGCCTTGAAGCTCTTCGAGAAGGCCTCGCCGTCTCGGGAAAGGTCTTATCGTCTGGGATACGCCGCCTATCTTCGTGAGGATCACGACAAGGCGGTGAAATACCTGGCCCAGGTCCCCCTGAGCGGTTCCTTCTCACAGAGCGCCCTCTACTACAGGGCAATGGCCCTCTATCGTCTGAAGCGTTATGGAGAGGCCCTTCCTCTGTTGTCCAGGTTGATCATCATGGACAACAGCGATTACGTCGTTCGGGGCAGCAGGAGGATCGCCCTTATAGCCAAAAGAGGGCATATGGAGGAGGCGGAGAAGGTCCTCTTCAGGGCCTCCAGAGAGCTCTCCGGAGACAGGGCTCTGTCTGCGGCGGTCTCCTACGCGGGGATCCTCTCCGGAGAGTCTAAGACTGACGAGGAGGACAGGATCCTGAAGCTTTACCCTCGGTCCTCCGAGGCGAGCTCGATCCTGTGGAACAGGGCCTGGGTTCGATGGGACAAAGGGGACTACGAAGGGGCTCTCTCCTTTTTCGAGAAGGCGTCGAGTTCCAAGGGGATGGCTCCGGCGGAGCACCTCTACTGGAAGGGCAGATGCCTGGAGAGGCTGAATCGTCCGGACGAAGCGATTAAGTCATTCAAGGCACTCTCGGAAAACTATCCGTTGTCGATATATTCCTATCTCGCCTTTCCCGGCGACCCCGTATCGATGGTTCCGGGAGCGGGAAAGTTGGAGAGACGGGAGTCCGAGCTGGAGCGTTGGGGGTTCGTCATTCACGCTAAGATGCGTCTTTCCGGCAGCTCCGATCCTCAGAAGAGGTACAACGGAGCCTGGCTGGCGGCGTGGATGGGCAACGAGGACGAGGCCTTTCGAGCCGCCCGTTCGCTGGCGTCCTACGCCGTAGGTCCCGACGGGGTTTACAGGGATCTGGCGAAATTCCTATATCCCAGGCCCTATAGAGAAGTCGTGGAGGAGATGGCGAACCGTTTTCAGGTGGAGCCTGCCGTGATATGGTCCATAATGAAGCAGGAGAGCGCTTTCAACCCCTCCGCGGTGAGCTGGGTAGGGGCTTCCGGTCTCATGCAGCTGATGCCCCGTACTGCCAAGTGGGAGGCGGATACCCTAAAGATGGGGAAGTACGATCTGTTCTCGGTGAAGGACAACGTAACCCTCGGAACAGCTCATATCTCCAGGCTGCTCCGTTCATACCGAAGGTTGGAGTGGTCGCTGGCGGCCTACAACGCCGGGAGCGGAAACGTCAACAAATGGAACAGGTCTTTCGGAGACAGGCCAATGGACCTGTGGATGGAGGAGATACCCTTCACCGAGACCAGAGGATACGTGAAGAAGGTCATGGGAAACCTCTTCGTGTATCGGCAGCTCTACGGCGAAACCGATAAGTAAGATAGACGAAAGAAGCGCTCGCCCCTTAGGGGCGAGCGCTTCTTTCGTCTATCTCTTTTGTTTTCTCCTGGCCTTGGCGGCATACATCCTGTCGTCCGCCACCTTTATGATCTCCTCGATGGTCTCTCCGTCGTCGGGGAACCCCGCTATACCGTAATCGAGAGCTACCGGATGGGGAAAGTCACGTATCGCCACCATCTGACTGGCCCTGGATAGCACTACCTCCGCTTGTTTGGGAGACGTGTTCGGCAGGTACACAAGGAACTCGTCCCCTCCGTATCGGGCCACCATGTCGCAGATCCTTATGCTTTCCTTCAGGACGGAAGCGATTTTCTTCAGGGTCTCATCTCCGGCCTCATGGCCGTAAAGATCGTTCACCAGCTTGAACTCTCCCAGGTCTATTATTGCCAGGCTGGCCTTCTCTCCGTAGCGTTTTATCCGGTTGTTCTCGCTCTCCAGGTGTTTGAGTATGTACCTTCTGTTCCATATATCGGTCAGAGGGTCTATCAGTGCCTCTCTGGTCCTCTTGTCCATCACCTCCAGCAGGACGAGCAGTCCCGCCAGATGGTCCGACAGTATGGAGATCTTCTTGATCTCTCTTTCTTTAGGCTCTACCACCGACAGGACCGAAAGCACGCCGAGTTTTCTTCCCTTGAAGGTCACAGGGACGGACAGTTGTGTGAGTCGATCTTCCCGCTGGAGGACGAGGGGGTGCTCAGTGGTCACAGCCTGGTCCTCGGTCTTAACGTGAGGTCTTTTTCTGTCGCCGCTGCTGAACAGTTCCGATCCTTCGTCGTCTCCGGATCTCAGAGACACGAAGGCGCTTCGGTAGTCCATTTCCTCGGTCAGGGATTCTATAAGAGAACGTATCAATTCCGACTTGCTTCCGGCGGAGGTCAGCTTTTGCACTATACTGTGTAGGTTTTCCAGCTGTAACGTCTCCTCCTGGAGGGCCAACTCGACCTCTTTCCCGTCGGTGATATCTCGGGCGACGCCCTGTATCTCGACGAGTTTCCCCTTTTCGTCGAAGATCCCTCGGTTCGACCAGCTTAAATATCTCGTCGAGCCGTCCGGCATGGATATCCTCTCCTCGTTGAAATTGGATGGGCTGTCTAAGGAGATGGATTTGAAGAGCTCCATGGAGACACTGGCGTATCTTAAGTCCCTGACCGATTCCAGCGGTTTGCCCAGTATTTCCTCTCTCTTAACTCCGAAAAAGCTGCAATAGGCGTCGTTGACGAAGGAGTACCTTCCGTCCGTGTCGAAACGGCTCACCAGCTCGAACTGATCGTCTATTATGGTCTGATATCTTGCCTCGCTTTCCCTGAGTCTCGCCCTGTGTCTTCTGTCGGCTATCCAAAGAAACGACAGTAACAGTGAGCTGAGGAGCATGAGTCCCAGGAGGAAACGCAACGTCCTGTCCTCTTGAACTATGGCGTCCACGTCCTCTTCTGGTGTAGATAGGACCAGTAACAGCTTGCGGTCCAATACCCTGAGGGTGTCCCAGGCCACCAGTTTCCTGTTCCGTCCGGAGCCGTAGTTCTCGTAAAGGGAGCCCTCTCCGCTGGGATGGGCTATCATGGTATCGATGGCCTCCCTGTCTTCGGTTAAAAAGGAGGACGCTGGAGAGCCGGTCAGAGACGGATACTGGTGGTAGAGGATCTTACCGTTCTCGTCCACGAGGTATGCCCATCCGTGAGGGCCTCCTCGAAGGGGCACGATGTAGCGATTTATGGACGGCAGCAGGTCCAGGGCTACGACCATATATCCTTGAAGTTTCCCGTGGCCTGAAAAAATATCGAAGGTAATCACCATTATCGGGTGTCTATCCACTATGTCTACGGTGTCCACCCTTACGGGGGAGGAGTTTCTAGAGCGGCCATCCATTCCCACTGTCATGACCTCCCTGGCCTTTCTGAGGGTCGCCGGACCGGGGGAGATCAGACGGCTGTAGGAGTATTCCCATCCTGTGCCGTCCTTCAGCTTTAACAGAACCGCCGCGATATCTTCGTTGGCGTGGACCATCAGAGAGAGCCTCTCCTTGATGAAGTCCGTGGCGTCCATCTTTATGGCCTGAGGGAGAGACGTATTGGTCAGGGCCGAGAGCCTGCTTATGATGGATCTTAGCCTGTCCTCCATAGCCTCCCTCCCGACCATTACCTGGCGGCTTTGCTGCATGTTGAAGGTCGACTCGTGTCTTCCTATGGCTCTTCGGTCCATCCAGGTCTGGGTCGACATGAAGGTGACGAAAACCAGCATGCTCAGGAATATCTGAAGGGCGTTTTTCCTCAGATCCGGGAGAGTTTCCTCTTTTATGTCTTCTCGGGTGAGGGTGAAGAAACTGCCTTTATCCTGTCCCTCCCTGTTCAAACTGCATCACCTCCCGGTTCATCGCGGATAGGAGCGGACCACCTCTATCGGGATATGGCCGATCTCATCCTTTCCCTGAGATCTCGGTTCAGCCAGGTCTTAAGAGCCGCCCTGGCCAGTATCCTGGCGCCTGTCTCCATGGCACTATGAGCTCTGTCGGTCTTGACTGCCCTTTCGAACTCCTCCGTATGGTGGGCGGCGTATACGTCCATTATGGAGAGCTGAGGTTGAAGGGCCGGACATCGGTGGGAAACGTTTCCCACGTCGCTGGAGCCTTGGGCTCCATGGGGCGGATCGTAGGGAACCCCCAGCTCGTCAAACACCCCTTCCATCATTCTCTCCGCTGGCTCGTTCGGGATCATCTCGTCGAAGCTGAATTCGACGTTTGACCATGATACCTCGGTTCCGGTCGCCATAGCTGAGCCTCTTGCGCAGTCGTAGATTTTTTCCGTGAGTTCGTTCAGGTAGGATCTGGTGGGCGATCGGAAGTAGAATTTCGCCGCTCCCTCTTGGGGCACTATGTTGGGGGCCTCTCCTCCCGAGGAGATTATTCCGTGCATCCTGACCTCCGGTTTTACGTGCTGTCTCAACATATCCACCGCATGGAAGAAGAGCTGCACACCGTTCAGGGCGTTTCTGCCCTCCCAGGGAGCTCCGGCGGCGTGGGCGGCCTTTCCGGTGAAACGAAACTCCAGGGCGTCCATGGCCAGGCTTCTGTAGCCTACATGTGATCTATCCGAGTCGGCATGGATCATCGTCGCCAGGGCGACCTCGTCGAATACCCCCGCCTCCGACATGGTGACCTTGGCCCCGTCGGTCTCCTCCGAGGGAGTTCCCACTACCCATAGGGTGGCCTCGACCCTTTTGGCTATCTTGGCCAGAGCCACTCCAGCCAGAAGGCTCATGGCCCCGCTGAGACAGTGGCCGCAGGCGTGACCGAGCCCAGGCAGAGCGTCGTATTCAGCCAGAAGGGCGACCACCGGTCCTCCGTCTCCCGCCGTAGCTCTGTAGGCGGTGGGAATGTCCATAAAGGGTCGCTCCACCTGAAGCCCCGCTTTTTGCAGGAAATCGGACATCTTTTCGCTAGAGCGGAATTCCTGTCCTCCCAGCTCGGGATTGTCGGCCAGATCGTCGCTTAGAGCGGCCGCATCGACGGCGTTTTCGGATATGACGTGGTCCAATTCCGACGTAAGTTCTTCGTATAGGTTTTTCATAGGGTTTTCCCTCCGCATCCTCTTGGTGGAATGACACAATGATACCACTGGATGGGTCTTAGGTATGTGCTTTTCGATGCATCCCTTTGGACAGGAAGGGCTTTAGATATTACAATGTTCCCCTATATGTATTCTAACGTATTGGGGGAACCCGGGGGAGGAGTTAGAGTGGAAAGATTGGAAGAGAGGATTTCATCCGTTCTCGCAGAGGACGGAGAGGCCAAGGCCCTTTGGTGGAACGGCGATTGGCTGAACAGGTCGGAACTGTCCTCTATGGCTGACAGAGACGAGGTCCTGTTGAGGGAGGCCGGATTCGGCGAAGGCCATCGTCTGGTGACGTTGCTTCCCAACTGCCCCGCCTTTTTGGCCCTGGCTCTGGCGGTTTGGCGACTTAAGGGGACCGTCGTACCTCTCAACTATCGCGCCGGGTCGGACGTATTGTTGCCTACATTGGACCTGGTGGACCCTTTTACCGTCGTTTGCGGAGAAGGCGACGACAAGACGGAGAAGTCCGTGGAGGGATACACCGTATCAAGGATGCCTTTGGACGGTCCGATATCCTTCCTTTCCGGTAAAGCCGACACGGAGAGAACCGGCGGGGACATGGCGGTCATCTTCGCTACCTCCGGAACCACCGGTCTGCCCAAGGCCGTTCCCCTGTCCCATAGCAATCTATTGGACAACGTGGACGTCTGCTGGTCCGTGCTCAAGCTGGGCCGGGAGGACCGAATCCTGTGGGCCCTTCCCAACTTTCACTCTTTCGGGCTTACCCTGGGAGGGCTGATGGGACTGGTCCACGGTGCGATGCAGGTAGTCGTCCCCCTTTTCATGCCCCCCGGAGGGACGCTGGAGGCCATAAAGGAGGGGAGGGCCACCGTTCTCCTTCTCGTCCCAGCCATGGTGGACTTCCTCAAGAGGGCCATAGTTCACGGAGCTCCACGTCCCGAATCGGTCCGTATGGTCGTTACCGGAGGAGACCGTCTGAATCTCGAGCTGGACTCGGCGTCGAAGGAGTTTTTAGGTGTGCCCTTGCTCGAGGGATACGGAACCACCGAGTGTTCGCCGGTAGTGGCGGTCAACCCGAGTTACGACTCCAGAAAGCTGGGGACAATCGGTCCTGTGATCCCCGGTTATAGCTGGGAGGTCCGGGACGACTCCGGCAAGGCGTTGGGCCCCGGGGAGGACGGCATCCTCTGGGTCAAGGGTCCGTCGGTGTTCGACGGTTACTATAAGGCTCCGGAGGTCACGGCGGAGCGGATGATCGACGGATGGTACAACACCGGGGATATCGTGAGGTTCGACGAGGACGGATATATCACCGTCCTGGACAGGGCTACCGACATAATAATCGTGGGAGGGTTCAACGTGTACCCCCAGGAGGTGGAAAGGGTCATCAGTCGCCATCCGGCGGTTGCCCAGGTGGCGGTGGTCGCCATGGCTCATCCGGTTCAGGGCGAGATAGGAAGGGCCTTCGTCGTTTTGGAGGAGGGCCGGTCCGTATCGGCCAGAGAGCTTATATCCTATTGCAAAGGCAAGCTTGCCCATTACAAGATCCCCAGGAAGGTGGATTTCGTCGAGGGTCTTCCCATGTCTCCGTCGGGAAAGGTTCTCAGGAGAAAACTCAGGGATCTCTGATCTTTCTAAAGGCGCCGAGGTCATGGGGGTGTCCCCCCGTCCTCGGCGCCTTTTCTCGGTGTTCACAGGAAGGGCAGAATCAGAAGGCCTTGAAGCCCACGACGTCCTCCCTTATGCTCATATACCTTTTCTTGGCCAGGTCCATGTGGCTTTCCTCCATCTTCTTGAGCTTGACGAAGATGTCCTTGGCCTCTCCGGTGGAGCCCTCCGCCATCCTTTCGTATAGCTCGGCTGCGCGCATCTCGGACAGATAGGCGGCGGAGGCTATCCTGAGAAGACTGGTGACGTCGCCGAAGTCCTTTGTCTGGACCTTCAGTTCCGGTTCAACCACAGTGGACGGATCCCTCTCGAAAGCGACCCCGAATTCCTGTAGGTACAGTTTCTTGAGCCCCTCTTCGTGCTCTCCTTCCCATATAGCCAGGTCTTCGAGTTCTTTTTTAAGGTAATCCTTGTCGGCGTTCTCCGCCCAGGCCCTGTAGAACTCTCCGGCCTCTATCTCCGCGTGGATAGCTAGCTCCAGTGCTTCTTTCATCTTCATGAAAAATCCTCCCCTCCTCTATCGATGGATTTTTTTGAAAGAACCGTATATTCACATTATATCCTTTTCCTCGCTTTGGACAAGGCGGCTCCGACCTTTATAGCCAAAGGCATGACCTCTTCCAGATGCTCTATCAGCTTGAATATGGAGATTCCCGATCTTATCGCCTTCGGATCGGAGGTCCTGGTCATGGAGTTCACCAACTCGTCCTTTATGCACGAAAGCCTTTTTCTGGAGGCTCTGACGCCGGAGGATGGCAGATAGCATCTCGCCGGCGACGGGGCGAGGTCGTCCAGTATAGTCTCGATATAGAGGGGGAGTTCGTCCATCACGGATCTCATTACGTCGTTCTCTCTGCCTGCCTCTACCGCTAGAGAGGCCACGTGGCTGAGCCTTTTCGCCAGGTCGAGGAGGTCTCTCTCCGGCGATTCCATCTGAGAGAGGTCGTTCTCCTGCATGAACAGTTCCTCTACTATATGCCCGTTTCTGGCGGCCTGTGCCAGGGCGGCTCCATCTCCATCGGTAAGGCCTCGTAGGGCCGATCTGACCGCCGCGATGGTGGCGGTGGACATCTGGGATATAAGAGAGGAATCGAGATTAGGTGTTTCCTTGGCGGAACAGGAGCTTTCCTTTTTTCTGACCCTCACGGCAGGAGGGGTGTCTTCGTATCTCATAGGGTCACCGCCTTGCTCTTTTTCTGTTATTTTACATCCGATTGTGGATCTGAAAAGCCCTCTGTTCATGTCGTTAAAGTGTTTTTAGGAGGTGACCTTTTTTGACCTTTGCTGATCGCGGGCTACGATAGTAAAATGACTTTGTAGTCTGCCGATATGCCCCCGGTGGGCATGATCGAGGATAAAAGGAGGGTTTTTATGTCCGGCAGGATAGGGATAACCTTCGGACCCGACGGGGTATCGGAGAAGGTGGAGAGGATACTTAAAGGCAGAGAGGTCGTTTGGTTGAAGGACCTCGCCGAGGAAGACAGGCCGGGAGAGCTTGAAAAATGCGATCTTCTTCTCTGTCAGTTTCTCACTTCAAAGGAGTTGTCCGATGGGGAATGGGCGGCTCTGAGGAAGGTTCCTGCGGTCCAGACGGTTTCGGCCGGGGTGGACCAGGTTCCGATGGATCGTCTGGGCGACGATACCGATCTCTACGCCAACGTGGGCGGTTGGGCTCCTCCCATAGCGGAGCACGTCCTTGCTATGGCCCTGTGTTGCTCCAGGAGGCTGGTCCAGCAGACCAGGGACCTGTCGGATGGGACGTTCGGTTTTATGGGATACGGGCTTAAAACACTGAAGGACAAGGTTGCCCTCATAGTGGGCTATGGTGGAATCGGCAGGGAAACAGCGTCGGTATTGTCTCGGTTCGGAATGGAGGTCCAAGGTCTGGGGAGGCGTAGGCCGGAGGATTCCCTTCTCAGCAGGGGCTGGACCATGTCGGGGCTCAGGGATGCTCTAGGACAGGCCGATCTGGTGGTCCTGGCGCTTCCTCTGACCAAGGAGACCGATGGTCTTTTCGACGACGATGTCCTGGCTTCCATGAAGGACGACGCAATTTTGGTAAACATAGCCAGGGCCGCCATCGTGGACGAAGGGGCTCTCTATCGCAGACTGAAGAGCAGCCCCGATTTCTTCGCCGCTTTTGACGTCTGGTGGAACGAGCCCAGAGACGGAGGGGTCTTCTCCACCGATGAACCGCTGATGGAGTTGCCGAATCTTGTGGGCTCGTCTCACAACTCGAACCAGACCGAGACGGCTCCCGGCGAGGCATTGGAGATAGCTCTTGAGAACTGCCTAAGGATCCTGGACGGAGATGGACCTTCCGGACTGGTCCGAAAGGACGAGTATCTCTGTTAGGTAGCCAGTTTCCCGAGGGCTTCCCTTAGAGACGCTATACGATGTCTTTCTCCGAAGACCATTATCCTGTCGCCGCCCTTTATGGTCTGACCTCCCGTTGGGTTGTACACCGGGGCGTCGTTGGCGCCTAGTATGGCAAGGACCGTGACGTCGTAAGCGTTTCTGAAGTCGAGTTCCATAAGGGTCTTCCCCGCCAGGGAGGACCCTTTTTCCACCGTCACGGTGGAGAAGTCGAGGTCCAGTTTTCTCGACATGACCACCAGGTCCAGAAGATCCGCGACAGAGGGTTTGAGCGAGGCTCGGACCAGAGAAGCCGATCCCGCTATCACCGGGTTGACCACCCTGTTGACCCCTGCCTTGGTCAGAACCGATACGGATTTAGTGTCGCTGGCTCGGGCCACTATGTGGATATCCCTGTTGAGGGCTCTGGCGGTCAGTGCGACGTACACCGTCTGGGCGTCGCTGTCGAGGGTGACGATAAGTCCCTTGGCTCTCTCGACCCCGGCGTTGAGCAGCGCGTCCTCCTCGCTGGCGTCGCCCTGTACCATGAGATACCCCTGATCCCTGGCCTCCAGGACCACCTCCTCTTTGCTCTCTATTACGGAGAAGGGCACTTCCTCGTGTCGCAGCATCGCCGCCACCTGTCGACCGTATCTTCCCAGTCCGCATATTATCCAGTGATTGTCCATCCTTTTTATCCTCCTGTCGTGTCCCTTGCCCAGGGAGGCCCTTATGTGCATGGTGAAGAAATTCTGGCTGACTATGCCTATGGCGTATCCCACCGTCCCCAGACTGGCGGCGATGAGAATAGCGAGAAAAAGCTTGTCCGAGTCGTTCACTCCCGGAGGGGCTCCGTATCCCACGGTGGAGACTGTGGTGGCGGTATAGAAGATCGAGTCCACCCACGACAGGCCAAGAAAAAACCTCATTCCCAGTATCCCCGTCAAGGTCACTCCCGATATCCAGCCCAAAAGGTAGCGACTCTGTCTTTGTATCTTCATTTACCGACCTCCTCTTCGTCTCCCCGATTGATGTAGAATGTAGGCTAAATCGACTAGAAAGGCGGGGATCTCAGTGTCCTGGACCATAGCGACCTTCAACGTCAACTCGGTGAGAAGCCGACTTCCCGTTTTGGAGAGATGGCTCAATGATAGCAAAGTGGACGTCCTGTGTCTTCAGGAAACCAAGGCGAGGGACGAGGATTTTCCTCTCCAGGCCTTCGTGGACATGGGGTACTTTGTGGCCTTCAGAGGCCAGAAAAGCTACAACGGCGTGGCGATCGCCTCCCTGGAGGAGCCGGACGAAATAGTCTACGGTCTCGACGACGGAAAGGAACCTGTCTTCGACACAAGGGCTCTGTCGGTTCGCTTCGGCGATATCTGGGTTATGAACACCTACGTTCCTCAGGGAAAATCCATCGATCACGACGATTATCTGATGAAACAGGAGTTTCTGAGACGGACCCAGACGACCATCTCCGACCGTATCTCCGACGGCAAGAGGGTCCTGTGGGTGGGGGATATGAACGTAGCTCCGGAGGAAAAGGACGTCGCCAACCCCAAGAACAAGACGAATCATGTATGCTTTCACAGGGATATCAGGGACCTCTTCGGGGCCGTCTGTCAGGGGCTGGTGGACGTTTTCCGGTCCCATCGGCCGGAGGAAGGGGAGTTTTCCTTCTGGGACTATCGGGTTAAGAACGCCCTGGACAGAAACATCGGCTGGAGGATAGATCATATCCTGGCTTCTCCCGATCTGGCCAGGTTATCGTCGGACAGCTGGGTATATCGGGACCCTCGAGGTTGGGAAAAACCCTCGGATCACACGCCGGTATTGGCCTCTTTCGACCTTTAGGGAGACGTCGATATGGTAAGAGCCAGGGAGATGGGAATAGAGATCGGTTTTATGCCAATCGGTCCGAAAAACTCCATAGGCGATGTCCAGGGAGTATCGGTGGGGCACGTCACCTTGGACGACGGACCGGTGAAGACCGGGGTAACGGCGATAATACCGGGACCGGGAAATACCTTCAGACACAAGTTCCCCGCCGGTTGCCACGTCATAAACGGGTTCGGAAAGTCGGTGGGACTAGTCCAGATGGAGGAACTGGGAACCCTGGAGACCCCGATCGTGCTGACCAACACCCTTTCGGTGGGAGACTGCGTCAGAGGGCTGGTCGACGAGATGCTGGCCTTGGACGAGGGGATCGGAGACACCACAGGAACGGTAAATTCGGTGGTGTGTGAGTGTAACGACGGTTTTCTGAACGATATAAGAGGGCTTAACGTTAACCCCCGACATGTAGGAGAGGCAGTTAGATCTGCCTCGCCGGATTTCTCCATGGGAGACGTCGGAGCGGGCAAGGGCATGTCCTGCTATCAGCTCAAGGGGGGCATCGGGAGCTCTTCCCGTCTGGTGGATCTGGACGGGGTCCGCTACACCGTGGGAGTGTTGGTGCTCTCGAATTTCGGCGAGATGAGAGACCTGTCGATCGACGGGATCAAGGTGGGGAAGGCTATTTTCCGGGAGGCTCCTCCGGAGAGACTGAAGGAACAGGGATCGATAATAGCGATCGTCGCCACCGATGCTCCCATGACCTCCAGACAACTTAAGCGACTCTGCAAGAGGGCGTCGGTGGGCATAGTCAGGACCGGTGCCTACATCGGAAACGGGAGCGGAGAGATCGCATTGGCCTTCTCTACGGCTTACAGGATACCCCACGAAGGGGTGAAACCGGTCGAGGTCTCCCCTGTCAGCGATAACTTGGCGAACCGCTTCTTCCGGGCCGTAGTGGAGGCTACGGAGGAATCTGTGATCGACTCCATGCTCCTCTCTTCCCCGGTTGAGGGACGGGAGGGCAGGAAGAGGAGAAGCCTGGCCGAGTTCAAAGAACACATAGTCGGGGGGTATGAACGTTGTTGAAGTCCAGCGAACTGTTGGCGCCTAGAGGAAAGACCCCGTCCAAACTTAAAGACGGAGGCGTAATAGCCATGGTGAAGGCCGGATTCGCCATGTGGAACCCCAACGCCCACGCGGTGATGAGGCTTCCTATGGGAGAGTATATGGACAGGCGGCTTGAGGATTACCTCGTAGAGGGCCTCGCTTCCTGGTCCCCTCAGAGAATCCATTGCCCCGTGCCGGAAGGGGCTTTGGCTATAGCGGTGCGTCACATAAAGAGATCGGTCCAGCTGCCGGCGTTGTTCCTCCAGAGGCGGGGAGACGATCTGGAACTGCAGGGTTACTGTCTCGACGAAGAAGAGGGTGCCTCCATGGCTATCTCCGTCTTCAGGGCCCTGGGAATCGCCCTGGCCGAGGTCGGGCTTGCCGTCAGACGATGGGACGAGACCGTCCGTCAGGGAACGAGGTGTCGTCTGATCCGTGACGGTGAGAGAGGCGATCTCTCCCTGCTTGATGGACTGGGATGTTCCTGCGGCTGGAGAGGGGCTGCCTCCTCCCCTATGGAGTTCGGAGGGGCTCCCGTCGAAGACGAGGCCGAGCTCGCCAGGGTCCATACCCCCGGGGTCGGCACCATAGATTCTCTATGCGATTTTCTGTCCCTGTCGCCGGAGAAGACCGTCAAGACCATGTGTTTCTCCGATCGGGACGGCAAGGGCGTAATCGCTCTTATAAGGGGGGACAGGTCGGTCTCTCTGGACAAGCTGTCCGCCGCTGCCGGTGCGGATCTGCATCCGTCGTCGGACGACGAGCTTCGGGATCTCCTTGGAAACCTGGTCGGGTACCTAGGTCCCATCGGGCTCCCCGAGGGAATCGTCCTGTTTGCGGACAGATCGGTGGAGGGAATCTCATGGGCGGTCGTGGGGGCCAACGAGAGGGATTACCATCTCACCGGCGCCAGGTGGGGGAGGGATTTCTCTGCTCCCGTGGCGGACATTGCTGCGATGGAGCCCGGGGATATGTGTCCTCTCTGTGGTGCCCCTCTTTTCGAGGCGTCGGTAACCCCTTTGGCGACGTTGGAGCTTTGGAACGAGCTCGCCGATTCGGAACCTTCCCTTACCTACGTGGACGAGGAGAGGAAGAGGGCCAGGCCGTTTTGCTGGACCATTAGGGTACACATGATCTCCTTGGAGGGGGCCATGTTCGATCTTTCCTCTTTGCCCGATGTAGTCTCGCCCTTGGAGGTCTCGATCCGCTTCGAAAGAGAGGAGGACGAGGCTCGGGCTGTGTCGATTGGAATGAAGCTCGAATCGGAGGGGCTATCGGTCTTGCTCGACGATGAAGGCGGGAAGCTCTCGAAGGGAACTTTCCCTTTCCCGTGGGATATCGCCATCGTGGAAGAGGGCGTGGAGCTTCGCCGTCCCGACGGAGAAACGGAGAGCAAGGACGAGGACGGTGTAGTAGGGGAAATACTTAAAAAACGGCCCCAGAAAAACGTAATAGGGGGATACAAAAAAACACCTTTTCGGTTATAATGTGGCCTTAGACGGTGGCATAAGGGCTCGTGTCGCCCCTTTGTCAAGATCCGTCATAAAGAAGAGGGAGGTGAAAAGCATGGGCAAATTGGCCGGAAAGAAACTTATCCTCCTCGGCGAGCGTGACGGTGTTCCCGCACCTGCCATGGAGGCGTGTTTCAAGAACAGTGGAGCCGAGGTGATCTTCTCCGTCACCGAGTGCTTCGTCTGAACGGCGGCTGGAGCGATGGACCTGCAGAATCAGCAGCGCGTCAAAGACGCTGCTGAGAAGTACAACCCCGAGGATATCGTGGTTATACTGGGTTCCTCCGATGCGGAAGGCGCAGAGATTTACGCCGAGACCGTGTGTAACGGAGACCCCACCTACGCAGGACCACTCGCCGGCGTCCAGTTAGGACTAGCCGTCTACGACATTTTCGATCAGGAAATCCGCGATGAGGCGGATCCGGAGGAATGGGAGAACCAGATCAGCATGATGGAAATGGTTCTCGAGCCCGAGGCTTTGGCTGAAGCCGTAAAGGGCATGAGAGATCAGTTCTCTAAGTTCAGCCTGTAAGTCTTGTAAATAAAGAGAAGAGGCGCCGTTTTCGGCGCCTCTTCTTTTGTTATGTTTTCGGTATGGCTATATATTGTCTGACGAATCATGCGTCCTTCTTTTGTTTACTTTCTCCTCTTGTGAATTCACTGATGACGATGTATGTTATGGGTAGATTCGATAGGAGGTGCGTTTTTTGACCGTAAGAGCTAAGTTTATATCCATGACAGTGACGGTTATGATAGTGGTTTTATCCATGACCGCCATTACATACAGGAGGAGCAGAGAAATTCTTTCCGAGCAGGTCTTAGAGGTAGGAGAAGAAACCCTGAAGACCTCTTTGGTTACTCTGGAGGAATACACCGAGAAGATAATAAACGTCGTGGAAAACTCCTCCCTGTGGGTAAGCCGAGTTTGGGGAAATCAATCTGACAGGACTCAGGCTGGAATGGAGGACCATATGGCCTCGATTCTGGGGTTAAACGGTAAACTAGGTATATTTACCGTTTATTTTGGTTTTGAAGAGGACGGAGGGTTTTCCGACGGTCTCAGAGAGAAGGCCGGAGATGACTACGATCCGAGGGAAAGAGAGTGGTACGTTAAGGGCAAGAAGGGGGGTGGTCGAGTGGCGATTACCGAACCCTATCGGGATGCCTACACGGGCAAGGCCCTTTTTTCCGTGTCTCAGGCTGTTAGAGATGGATCTGGAAAGACTCTAGGCGTGGTGGCTGCAGACGTCGAGATGGACGCAATGACAGAGTTCGTGAAGGGAATAAAGATCCTCGGCAGAGGACGAACTTTTCTTTTGAGTCCTGCCGGAACCATAATAGTGGGGCCCGATGAAAAGGATTCCATGAAGACCAATCTATTGAACAAGGACGGTCAGGATTCCTCTATGGCGGCCATGGCCTCCGATATGATAGCCGGTCGGTCCGGTGTGATGGAAGTAACGGAGGAAGGGGAGAGGTACAGGGCTTTCTATGGGCCCGTATCCTCCGGGTTGTCTCTGGCTATTCTCTATCCTCTTTCGGCCGTCACGGAAATAGTAAGGGGACTTACCTCGATCCTTCTGTTGGTATCGGCCCTGGCGTTGGCCATAATCGTCGGGATAACCTTCGTGACCTATAGGGGGATCGACCGTCCCCTTAAGGCCGTGGCGGCCATGGCCGGATCCGTCGGGGATGGAGATCTTTCGGTCGATCCCAAGACGATAGGCTATATGGCCAGGGATTCTTTGGGGGATATGATAGAGGCTCTTTCCAATATGGTGGGGTCTTTGAGGGAGACCATCTCTTCTCTGAGTTTAGAGAGCGATAAAGTGGCCGAGAGCGCCGGAGGATTAAGGCTCCTAAGCGACAATTCCAGTCACGATGCGGAATCAGTGTTACAGGCCATAACGGAGATCTCCGCCTTGGCGGAGGGCAACTCGGCAGCTTTGGAGGAGACGAACGCCGGAGTGGAAGAGGTCTCTTCAAGCACGACGATCACCGCCGATTCCGCCACCAAGGGAGCGGAATCCACCGCTATCGCCATGGAGACCTCCAGGGATGCGGCTAAAAGGGTCGATAAGATTATCCAAAGCATCGGCGACGTAGGCGAGAAGACGAAGTATACGGTGGATACCATGACCAGCCTCAGTAGATCCGTGCAGGAGGTGACCGGTTTTATCGACACGATAAATGCCATAGCGGATCAGACGAATCTGTTGGCTCTGAACGCCGCCATAGAGGCTGCCAGGGCCGGAGAGGCTGGCAGGGGCTTCGCGGTGGTGGCCGAGGAGGTCCGCAAGTTGGCGGAGGAGTCTGCCGGTGCATCCCAAAAAATAGGTGGGCTTATAGAGGAACTTCGTGATCAGACGGAGCGAACCGTTCAGCATGCCCAGGAATCCGGAGATGTGATGGACAGAACTCTGGAGGATGCCGACGAAGCCAAGCGAGGACTCGACGAGGTGTTGAAACAGGTCGATCTGGTCAACGAGGCCATGCAGAATATAGCGGCCGCTGCGGAAGAACAGGCAGCTTCCGCCGGGGAGATGGCCAATGCGGTGGATCAAGCTGCCCAGTCCACGGAGGACATGGCCGTTAAGGTCTCTTCGGTGAAAGATGGAGCCGACAGGACCGCCGATGTGGCGGAAAACGTGGCGAAGGAGGCAGAGTTGCTGTCTAATCTGTCCGGCGAGATTCAATCTCAATTAGGCAGGTTCTCTCTGGGGAACGAAAAAGCGGTGGCTAAATTGAAAGAGGATATATAGCTTGAGAACTTGAGAAACTGAAGAGAGGCGGGATCATCTGGATGGTCCCGCCTCTCTTTTTATCTATCTTTTTCCATTTCGACCACGTCTATGACTACACTACCAACGATGGGGTTGCCCGAGTCGTCCTCTCCGTAGAGCCAGAAGTCGCTGTAGCAGGGAGTGCACTTTTCCGTGAGTTCCCTCACCCTGAAGGAGACCTCCCAGTCCGAGTCCCTCCTCCTGAGGGAGCCTCTTATCGCAGTAGCCCAGCTTTCGGGGGACTGCATTCCCTGACCGAAAACGAGTCTTTTCTCGACGGGGTGGCCGTCGTATTTGAGGAAAAGGGTTATCTCCTCTTCTCTCGATTTGTAGGTGATCCTTTTCGAGTCGGTCGATAGCTCCGTTCTGGGGAGTCTGCCTGCCATGTAGCGGACCACGTCCATCGACTGTCTCGCCTTTTTCGCGGTCTCGCCGGTCAGTATCAGCAAAGCCTCTTCCCTGTCCTTGTCCATGAGGGATCGGGCCTTTTCCGCTATTACGTCGTCCTCGTCGATCCAGTTTTTCTCCACCTCTTCGACGTGACTTTTCACCGTCTCGAAGCTGTCGTCGAACTGGCCGTCCAGGAGCGACTGAAATTGCTGTATCTCCCACCAAGGTATGGAAGGGTCGTAGGCCATGTCCTTAGGGGTGAAGTGAAAGTGTCTCTTCAGAGAGCTCTCGTGATCCTCGACCAAAAACTCCTGGGGCATACCTAGAACCCCTCCGTACCAGGGAACGAATGGAGACGTGCAAGGTCTCCCGGTGGAGGTCCAGAGGGTGTTGAGCTCCGGGCGGTCTCTGAACCGGACCACCAGGGCTCCTAATGTGGTGCCGGTGCATATCCGGCGGATCTCTGTGTAGTGGGGCGAGCTGTCCCATTTTCCTCTGACGTCGTCGGGGCTTCCTTCGTAGTGGTCCCTGAGGACCCCCATGACGTCCTTGACGTCCATGGGACGTCTCGGTTCGACCGAGAAGGGAAGGTCCTCTTCTTCGCTCCAGTCGATTCCGGTTATCCGAGACAGGGCGTGTCTGTGTCTGTACAGGTTCCCTCGAAGGTTTACACTGCTGCGGTCCTGTACCGTCCTGGCGAAGTCGAAACAGTCGTTCTTTCCCGTCAGCCATCCCTTTTTTTCGCCCATTTCGATAAATCCTCGGGACATAAGAACCCCTTCTTCTCCCGGGACGACGTGTCTTATGGTGTAGTGGTTCGGTATGAAGGCTACCTCGTCGTCGTCCACCCTCTTGGCGCAGTAGTGTTTCCCCTTCATGACCTGTAGGAGCCAGGCTTCCTCGGCGTCGGCTATTATGTAGCATCTGCCGGTGTTGTCGTATCCGTATCGTTCGATGAGATCCGCCGCTATTTTGACCCCATCACGGGCCGATCGGGCCCTTTCAGCTATGGATATTCTGAGTCCGTATACCAGGCCTCCGTTTGACAGATCCGGTTCGTTATCCTGTCTGGAATGCCGGCAGCTGTCGCTCGCGACGAAGACCCCTTTCTCGTTCAGGAAACAGTCCGCCCCGGACAGGGCCGGTACCGAACGGGCCTGAGACCATATGTATCCCAGAGATCTTCCGGAGCGGTCTATCGAGGCGGAACAGGGTTCGAAGGAAGTTGCTGTTCCCACGGGCCTGTCGACAGGAGGTACCAGGTGGTGGGCCATGACGCATCTTCCCGAGTCGTCCTCGTTGTGTCCCACCAAAACCCTGCCGGTGGCGGATGCGTTTTTCCCCGCCACGATGCAGGTACAGCCTCGGGCTTTTGTAGGTATAAGAAACAGCGAAGCTGCGACGAGTAAAAGGGCTATGCCGAAAGAGATCAAATTCGTCCCCTCCCAGAGGTCGTAAAAAGGCCCCCTCCGATTAGAGGAGGCCTGTCTTAAACGCTACTTTTTGTCGGTTTCGTGAGATATGACCACGAAGTCCAGCGGAAGATATTCCACGTTCTCCAGCTTTTTGCTGAAGGCGTGAAGGGTCTTTCTGGTGTAGAGGGGGATCCAGGGAAGCTCCTGGTTGAGTATTTCCTGGGCCTTTCTGTATGCCTCTCTACGTTCGTCCTGATCTACGCTGTGGAAGCCGACCATTATGTTCTCGTCCACGGTCTCGTTGCTGTAGAACGGCCGGTTGGGGCCCTTGGGCTGCCAGTAGTCCGAGTGGACGAGAGGGCGATATACCCAGTCGGCGTCTCCCGTGGAGGGGCTCCAGCCCAGCCACATAAGCTGAGAGGTGCTCTCCTCGACGGGTTTTCTCGTCGCGGCAAGGAATGCGCCCCAGTCCATGACCTTCATCTGGCAGTCGAAACCGACGGCCGAGGCGAAGGACTGGACCGCCTGGGGAACCTTCAGTGACAGGGTATCTCTTCCGTGGGTCCAGAATTCTACGGTGAGTTTCTTGCCGTCTTTATCCCTGATCCCGTCCCCATCGGAGTCGGTCCATCCCGCTTCCTCCAGTATGGCCTTGGCCTTCTCGGGATCGTAGGCGAAGCCGGGGACCTCGCTGTATCCGTTCACCAGAGGGGCCACCATGGAGTTGACCGGCTCTGCGTATCCCAGGAGGATCTTATCGCATATGGCCTGGCGGTCTATGGAGTAGGCCAGAGCCCTTCGGACAGCCGGATCCTTCAACACTTCGTTCTGGCAGTTGACCCCCACGAACTGGACGACTATGGAGGGCAGGACCTTCATGTCGATACGCTTGTTTTTCCCGAGCCTCTCCACGTCGGTTGGAGGAATCTGCTCCGCTATGTCGACCTCTCCGGTCTCTATCATCATCGCCCTGGCGCTGTCCTCCGGGACGGTGCGGAACACGAGGCGGTCGATCTTGGGCTTGCCCTGCCAGTATTTTTTGTTGGCCTTGAGGGCGATATAGTCTCCCTGTTCCCACTCGTCCAGCATGAAGGGGCCGGTTCCGGAGGGCCTGTGTTTGATCGACTCGTTCTTCTTAGGGTCCTGGACGTAGCTGGGGTCCAGGATCAGACCGGCGGTATGGGCCAGCACGTTCAGAAACGGGCCGAAGGACTCCTTCAATGTGAACTTGACCGTATGGTCGTCCACCACGGAGACCTCCTTTATGACAGGGGCGTAAAGGGAGGTCCTCTTGTATTTGCCGTTCAGTATCCGGTCGAAGTTGACCTTTACCGCCTCGGCGTCGAAGGGGGTGCCGCTGTGGAACGCGATCCCCTCTTTAAGCTTGAAGGTCCACTCCAGGCCGTCCTCCGAGTGGCTCCATTCCTTCGCCAGCATAGGCACTACGTTCAGCTCTTCGTCGAAGGTAACCAGTCCCTCGTATATGGCGTGGTTTATCTCCTCCGAGGGAGTGTCGCTTATGTCCTGGGGATCAAGGGCGAGGGCCTCTCTGCTCTTGGCTATCACGAGTTCCTTGCCGCCTCCGAAGGCGGCCGCGGTAAAGCTAGTGGCCGCCAGGGCCGTCAAGAGGGCGAGCAACAGTCCTTTTCTTCCGATTCGCAACATTCTTTTAGACCTCCTTTTGTCCTTTAGGTTCGTTATGCCGGTTCCCCGGCCTGTCAGACGCGGTGGCACGCCACGAAGTGTCCCTCTCCCACCTCCCTCCAAGCCGGTTCCTCGTCTCTGCATCGTTCGCAGGCCTCGGGGCACCTGGTGTGGAATCTGCACCCAGCCGGAGGATCTATGGGACTGGGTATGTCTCCCTTTATGACCTTGTCCTCTATGTCCTCTCCCGTGACGTAGGGTTTGGGAATGCTCTCCAGGAGAGCTCTGGTATAGGGATGGAGAGGCGAGGAGAACAGATCCCTTTTCGAAGCGTATTCCATCATCTTTCCCAGATAGAGTACCGCCACACTGTGGCTTATGTGCCTTATGACGCTGAGGTCGTGCGATATGAACAGATACGTCAGACCTCTCTCGCTCTGGAGATTCTTGAAAAGGTTCAGGATCTGGGCCTGAACCGACACGTCCAGGGCCGAGGTGGGCTCGTCCAGGACGATGAAGTCCGGGTCGGATATGAGAGCTCTGGCCACCGCGATCCTCTGTCTCTGTCCTCCGGAGAACTCGTGTGGATAGCGGGTCATGTGTTCTTCCTTGAGCCCCACTTCGAGGAGGATTTTTAGCACCCTGTCGGATATGTCGTTTTCGTCCCTTACACCGTGCACCTTCAGCACCCGTCCCACTATGTCCCGGACTATCATCCTGGGATTGAGGGAGGCGAAGGGGTTCTGGAACACCATCTGGGCCTTCGATCTGAACCGGTGAAGCTCGGCGTCGTCCATCTCGAGCACCGATCTCCCCCTGTAGAGGACGTCGCCCGACGTGGGGGAGAGCAGACGGAGGATCATGTTCCCCGCCGTGGACTTTCCGCTTCCCGACTCTCCTACCAGCCCTAGGGTCTCTCCCTCCGGGATGGAGAAGGATACTCCGTCGACTGCCTTTACGTGGCCGACGACCTTGGGAAAAACGATCCCTTTGTCGATGGGGAAGTGCTTCTTAAGTTTGGAAACCTCAACGATAGGCATAGCAGGCCACCTCGTGTCCGTTTTCGTCGGTAATCCTGGGAGGACGGGCCGTGGCGCAGATCGGCTCCGCCATGGGGCAGCGCTCCCGGAATTTGCATCCCTCCGGAAGATGTATGAGATTCGGCAGGGATCCTTTTATGACGTCCAGCCGCTCCTGATCCCTGTCCAGCCTCGGGATCGCCCCTATGAGCCCCTTCGTGTAGGGGTGGAGGGGCGAGTCGAATATGTCGTTAACCGTTCCGTACTCTATGATGCTGCCGGCGTACATTACCGCTACCTTCTGCGCCATCGTGGCTATCACTCCCAGGTCGTGGGAGATCAGCATTATCGAGCTGCCGAAATCCCTTTGGAGAGCCTTGATGAGCGACAGTATCTGGGCCTGTATCGACACGTCCAGGGCGGTCGTAGGCTCGTCGGCGATCAACAGCTTGGGGTTGCAGCAGAGGGCCATGGCTATCATCACCCTCTGTTTCATCCCTCCGGAGAACTGATGGGGATATCTTCCCAGCGACTTCTCCGGGTCCGGTATGTTGACCTTACGGAACATCTCGAGGGCTCTGGACCTTGCCTCCTCGTCGGAGACCGAACCGTGGGCCTTTATTGCCTCCTCGACCTGGAATCCGACCTTCAGTACCGGGTTCAGACTGCTCATGGGATCCTGAAATATCATCGCCATGTCGCAGCCTCTGATGGAGCGCATCTCGTCGTCCGGTAGGGTGAGCAGATCCCTGTCCTGAAACAGGACCTGCCCTTCCACTATCTTTCCCGGAGGCTGGGGAATCAGGCCCATTATGGAACGAGATGTGACGGATTTACCGCATCCGGTCTCCCCCACTATGCCCAGGATCTCCCCCTGATCTATGGAGAAGCTCACCTTTTCCAGGGCTTTCACGATCCCTTCCTCCGTGTAGAACCACGTAGAGAGGTCCTTGACCTCCAATATCTTCTCAGCCACGACGGTCACTCCTTAAGTCTGGGGTTCAAGGCATCCTGAAGCCCGTCTCCGAAAAAGTTGAATCCCAGGACAACTATCATTATTGCCAGGCCGGGAAAGAACGCCACGAAGGGGGCGGTCCGAAGGTACATCCTGGCTCCGCTGAGCATGGTGCCCCACTCCGGGGTGGGGGGCTGTACTCCCAGTCCGAGAAATCCCAGCCCCGCCGCTGTGAGGAGAACAGTTGCCATCCTCAAGGTGGTCTGGACGATGATGGGGGAGAGGGCGTTTGGCAGCACGTATCTCATTATCACCGATCGATTCGACTCCCCTATGGCCTGGGCCGCCGTGACGTAGTCGTTTTTCTTCACCGATATGACCGCACCTCTGGTTACCCTGGCGAACTGAGGCACCGAGTATATCCCTATTGCGACTATGAGGTTTGTCAAATTGGGGCCCAGCATGGCCACTATGGCCAGGGCCAGGAGCATGCCGGGAAAGGCCAGCATTATGTCCATCAGTCTCATTATTATCTCGTCGATCAGACCTCCGAAATAACCTCCCATCGCTCCGAGGGCTATGCCTATGACCAACGCTATTACCACCGAGTTGAACTGAATTATCAGCGAGACCCTGGCTCCGTGGATTATCCTGCTGAATATATCCCGTCCGAACTCGTCGCAGCCCATCAGGTGATCTCCCGACGGTGCCAGAAATGCGTCGCTGAGGTTCTGGGCCATGGGATCGTATGGGGCCATATGGGGCCCCACCAAAGCTATGAGGACGTAAAGGGTCACTATAAACAGTCCCAGCACGGCGGTCTTGCTGCGGCTGAGTCTTCGCCATATTATGCTCAGGTGCGATCTATTTTTCGCCGTTTTTTTAACGTCAATCATTGTATCTGATCCTCGGATCCAAAAGCGCGTACAGGACGTCAACCACCAGGTTCGCCAGTACGAATATGAGGGCTATTACCAGCAGGGCCGTCTGGACGACCGGATAGTCCCTTCCCATTATGGAGTCGACCAGAAGCCGACCTATTCCCGGCCAGGAGAAGACCGACTCGGTCAGGACAGCTCCCGCCAGCATATACCCGAACTGGAGGCCTATCACCGTCACCGTCGGGATGAGGGCGTTTCTCAGGGCGTGACGATATATGACCAGTTTCTGTCTCAGTCCTTTGGCGACGGCGGTCGTGATATAGTCCTGCTGGAGTACGTCCAACATGCTGGAGCGGGTCATCCTGGCGATGATCCCGGTTGACGCCGTTCCCAGGGCAATGGCCGGCATTATCAGATGTCTTATGCCGCCCATCCCTCCCGACGGAAGCCACATCAGGGTTACGGAGAACAGGAGGATCATCAGAAGCCCCCACCAGAAGACCGGCATCGATACCCCGAGAAGGGCTATGAAGGTCGACAGATAGTCTATCCACGAGTACCGATGCACCGCCGAGAGAATTCCGGCCATTATCCCTATCACGACGGAGATTAGTATGGCGGCGGAGGAGAGGATCAGCGTGTTCTTGAGCCTCTTGCCGACTATCTCCATCACCGGTATCTCGTATTTCATGGAGATCAGATCTCCTGTGAAAACCCCTCGGATAAAGCGGAAGTACTGGGTCGTCAGGGGTTTGTCGAGTCCGAACTCCTCCCTGATCAGCTGGATATCCGCCTGGGTCGCCTCGTCTCCGGCCAGGAGCTCCGCCGGATCTCCCGGGGATAGATGAAGAATCAAGAAGGCTATTATGGAGACCCCTATCAATACCGGAATCGCCAGCATCAGCCTCCTAACTATGAATCTACCCAAATTCCTTCCTCCTTTTCGAGTTGATATCGGTTCTAGCTTTCTCTACAGCATACCGAGGCTGAGCCTGTGTTTCACCGTGTTCAGTATGTGTTCCTCCATGTGTTTTCGAGCCATCAAACCGTCTCTCTCGCTCAGAGCCCTGACTATCAGCTTATGTTCCATCGAGCTTTTATACCTTCCGTCTTTTCTGCGGGCTACATACTCCGGGGCGTTAACATCCAGTATGTAGTAGGGCGAGAAATAGAAGGTGTAAAGGGAAGACCGATGGTAGAGTTGGCTGAAATGACGTTGAAAATAGAGATTCCCGCTGAGTCTCACTATCCTGGTGTGAAAATCCTCGTTGAGCTCGGCGAAAAGCCCCTTCCTCTGGTTCCCGTAGAGCTCTACGAAATCGGACTCCCTGTCGTTGAGCTCTAAAAGGGTCTCTATGTCCTCCTCCGTCGCCAGTTCTGCCGCCAGCTCCGCCGCTCTGCCCTCCAGGGTGGATCGAGCCACGAAAACCTGAAGCAGGTCCTCCTTGGTCAAGGCGGGAATCCTGTATCCCTTCTGCCCCGGGATCTTCTCCAGGATTCCCTCTGTCATCAGTCTGCCGAGAGCCTGTCTTATGGGAGTTCTGCTCATCCCCAGCATCTCGACCAGTTCCGGCTCGTACAGCCTCTCCCCCGGAGAAAGCCTGTGTTCCACTATCAAACCGATAATCGTCCTGAAAGCCTGTTCATCGGCCAGTATCTCCATGGCTAGCCTCCCTTTCTTCCTCTACATGCATCCTTGGTCTGAATGGATTCAAAAGTGGATACGTTTTCATCTTAGAGATTTGTCCAAAAAAAGTCAATAGGGGCGTATGAACTCGAGTTCATACGCCCCTATCGACTTACCGATTTTAAAACGCTTCCGTTCCGCCTAAGGAGATGAGAGATCCCGCCCATCTTCTCATCAGGTCCATGCCTATGCCCTCTATCATGACGGTCCTTCCGTCGAGTCTCTTTGTCCCGGGGATCGTGGCGGCGCAGTCCGCCTGAGAGGTGTAGTGGAACGATATCTCCAGTTGGAAAGCTCTCTTGGAGACCTCTTTTTTTACTGGTCCTCCGTCCTTCAGTCTCTTTGCCGCTTCGAAGGCCCCTTTTCGGATGATCTCGAAAGTCTCGTCGGGGGGAAGGCAGTCGGCGGAGGAGTGGCCGATTCCTCGTTTTACCGAACAGGTTAGGACCTCCTGTCCCAGGGCGGAACGGGCCTCCTCGCAGGCGGCGACGTCTCCCGTCACGAGAATTACCGGGATCGAACGATCCGAGCATACCGCGGCGTTGAGCCCTATCTCTCCGACTTCATGGCCGTTAAGCCTGACCCCGTACACCGCTCTTCCCGATATGGTGTGATCGAGGATGGCTCTCTCCGTTCCTGCCATCGCGTGGTAGCACAGAAAAAAGGCTCCGTCGCAGTCCTCTATCCCCTCCATCATGCCGAGTTTCTTTGGGGAGCCGGATATTATCCTGACCCGGCCGCCGTATTCGGAAAGATCCGAGGGGGATATGTTTATCATTCCGTCGTGGGAGTCGTTTACCAGGATCTCCTTCGCCCCTCCTTCCAACGCCCCCTCTATCGCGGCCCTGAGGTCGTGGGTCTGCATGGCTTTGCCGAAACGGTATTCGTCCCGAGAAGCTTTCGTCTGCTCCGATCTGACTACTCCTGTGGCGCCTTCCATGTCGACGCTCATGTATATTTTCATGTCGATAACCTCCTCGTTGGAATAAAAAACTATAGCGATAATACACCGGAGAGGGGTTGGACTCCACTACGTTGTGGTACCATAAAATTACGATAGGGGGAGGTAGGATGAGAAAAACGTTTTTGATCTTCGTTCTGTTGCTATCCTTGACGATCTTTCCCGAGGTCTCCTATGGAAGCGCTCTTACCGCCGTCGTCAAGGAAGGAGCGATCGAAGAGACTCAGGATGGCCCTGCGTCGGGCGATACCTCATCTGGCGACATATACGACGTCGCGAAGAACGAGAACAGGATAGCAGAGCTGGACCGATCCATAGGATCCTGGGCATCCGTGCCGGTAGCCGAGTCGGCCGCTCGATACGGGGTGTCGGAGGCCCAGGTGGAGGACAGGATCACCGTTTTGTCTTCGCTCCAAAATTTCTACAAGCGACTTAACGGTGCGGTCGAGAAGACCGCCGGTTTCAAGGAGGATCTGAAGAAGAGGGAGTCCGAAAAGGGGCAGGCCAGACTATCTCTGAAGGAGGAGCCTCCCTATAAGCTGAGTTTCTATGATGAATACCTGGCCAACGCTGACGATCTGTTATCCAAGCTGGAGACGTTGGAGGAGTCCATAGCCAGAGAGCAGAAAGCCATAGTCAGCGCTAGATCCCAGCTGGACGAGGTGGGGAAAAAACTTCGATTGGCTCAAAGCGAGCTGGATAGATCGGAGGGTACCGGAGAGAAGAACGAAAAACTCTGGGCCTTTCAGAAAGCGCAGGTGAACGAGGAGCTCTGGAAGGTGACCTTGGCCTATCTGGAGAGGAACCTCGAGAATCTTCGTCTCCAGAGGGACGCTGCGAGGCTCCGTCTGGGGCAGGCCGAAGACGTCAAGAAATACATCTATTCTAACGTCTCTTTCGACGAAGGGGACATGAAGGCCGGTGTGGCCAGATACGAGGAGGGTCTCAAGGCTCTTCAGAAAAAGATGGAGACCCTGGAAGACGATATAGCCAAGGCCGAAGATGCCTATGCGGAAGCTCATGCCAAGCTCAGCGCCGCGACAGGCGATAAGGCGGTGAAAGAGGCTCAGAGGGTGTTCTCCATGGCGGAAATAGAGAGAGAGTATCTGCATCTAACCATGGAGCAGGCCCAGGAGATGGTCGGCTTTCTCAACGAGATGAAAGACATATGGATGGACCGATACGATCTTTTGAAGCCCGGCGGGGTAAGTGCGGACGTACTGCTGAAACAGAGGGACGATGTCGAGCAGAGGATCGGCCGTTTCGAGGATGTCCTCATCTCACAGCAGAAATATCAGGCCGCCCTTCACGCCAGGTCGATAGCTCTGAGTGGAGAGCTTGATCAGGCGAAGGACAAGGTCGTTGTAGCTTCACTAAAGAAAAGATCCAAGATTCTTGACGACATAATGTCCCAAAACATGAACTACATGGTATCCCTGATAACATTGGACACCATGAACAGGAGGTTGCTGGAGGAGATCAAGAGCCATATAAAGGAGGTCGCCATAACGGAGAAGGTCTCCTCCATCTGGCGGACCAGGACGGCCGAGATATTGAACACCGAACTTTGGCATATGGGTGGCTACGCCGTCAGGCTGAGGGAGTTCGTGATAGCCCTGGTGGTGTTGTCCTTCGGCCTTATGGCCAGCAGAAGGATAGCCAAGTTCATCCGTAAGTGGCTTTTGATTCACTCTAGGAGAGTCGACGTTACCGGTGTTCATGCAATAGAGAGGCTTATCTACTACGTCCTGATATGCGGAAGCTTTCTCATCGCCCTCAAGGTCGTCAACGTGCCTCTCACCGCCTTCGCTTTTCTAGGTGGTGCCGTTGCCATCGGTATCGGTTTCGGAGCCCAGAACCTGTTCAACAACCTGATCAGCGGGTTTATACTCATGGTTCAGCAGCCGTTCAAGATCAACGATATAGTCCAGGTGGACGATATCACCGCCACCGTGTTGGAGATCGACTCTCGTTCCACCAAGATCAGGACCTTCGATAACTACGACGTTCTGGTGCCGAACAGCTATTTTCTGGATAATCGAATAACCAACTGGACCCTGTCGGACAAGATCATAAGGGGTAAGCTGGAGATCGGAGTAGCCTACGGCACTCCCGCCAGAAAGGTCGAGGAGATCCTGTTGGGGCTGGCCAGGGATCATCAGACCGTGCTTCCCGATCCGAAGCCCTTCGTTCTTTTTTCGGAATATGCGGACAGTTCTATGAACTTCATCCTGTATTTCTGGGTCGACGTCAAGAACGGTTTTCCGACCGGAGTGGCCAGCGATATGCGTTACAGGATCCAGGAGATATTCGAGAAGGAGGGAATAGAGATACCGTTTCCTCAGGTGGATGTCCATATGGGAAAACCGGAGGTAGGAGCTCCCGACCCGGTTTAACCGGCGTAGAGTTTTTAAAAATCGGATCGACGGTCCTCAAGCCGAGCCCGTCGCTCCGATTTTTCATCTCTCGTCTTGCGACGCCATCTCGGAGAGAGCTCGGATCTTATCCGAGGCGTCCTCGAGTTGGGGGAGAACGGTGCACAATGCCCTTATCAGCTGGACATTTCCGCCTGATCCGATCAACTCGGTTATTTGGTCCATCGATTCCTGTAGTTTCTCGAGAGATCCTACCAACAGGGTTTCCGTCTTCTTGTCCATTTTCTCTATCTCGACGTCGCCGTCCTCTATGACTCTCCACAGTCTCCCCATCTTTATTCCTTCGATATATCCTTCCCTGAGCCATTTTCTAATGGTCGCCGGAGTCACCCCTCTGGTCGTCGCGGCCTCTTCCGGTGTAATGTATCTTTTCTTAGCCATCTTCAAAGTTCCCCTTTTTCGATTTTTTTGTCTTTTTACGTTGCGGATACATTGCTTTGTGGTGTTTTATGTTGTCCTATTCGGCTATTAGTGTTATTTTATATGTGTCGGATCTTTTTGTCGACGGAAAGGAGTGAATGTCCTATATCGTTATCGATGTTTTTAAAGTACTATCACGTAAAGCTTCTAGAGGCTCTTCTTCAACATCTCCTCATAGTTGGAATAAGCGTTCCCATAGCGATCTCCATCAGCCTTCCCCTGGGGATATGGATATCATCTCGTCCCAGAATAGCCCGTTTAGTCATATACGGTTCCAGCATCTTGATGACCGTACCCAGCCTGGCACTTTTCGGCATAATGGTGGCCCTTCTTGCATCCGTCAAGATGGGGCTAGGGATGGTCCCGGCCGTCTTGGCCATATCCATATATTCCCTTCTTCCCATAACGAGAAACACCTATACCGCCTTGAACGGAGTGTCTCCGGCGATCATCGAGGCCGCTACGGGAATCGGTCTTTCAAGGATGCAGGTTCTCTGGAAGGTCCGCATACCTCTGGCCCTGCCGGTGATAATGGCCGGGATCCGTCTCGCCGTAGTCATGGGGATCAGCGTGGCCGCTTTTGCTTCGCTTGTCGGAGCCGGCGGGTTGGGTGGTTTTATCTTTTCTGGGATAGCCCGTTCGAACATAATGATGGTGGGAGCCGGAGCTCTGTCGGTTGCTCTCTTGGGGATATTGGCCAACTGGCTTTTGCTGCGTTTCGAGACGATAGTAACCCCTAAGGGCTTATCGCCAGAAGATTAGGAGCTGAAATAGTTGATAGATCTCATAGACGTAACCAAGAATTTTGACGATCAGATCGCGGTCGATTCCCTGAACGTCTCGATAGAGAAGGGCAAGATAACCATGCTCATAGGTCCTTCCGGATGCGGGAAGACGACGACCCTTAAGATGATCAACCGTCTGATAGAGCCGTCGGGCGGAAGGATAATGATAGGCGGAGAGGACGTCACCGATATGAACCCGGTGGACCTGAGGAGGTCCATAGGGTACGTCATACAGCACGTCGGCCTATTCCCTCACTACACGGTGTTCGACAACGTCGCGACCGTACCCAGGCTTCTGGGCTGGAAGGAGGACAAAATCTCCAAGCGGGTCTACGAGCTGCTCGATCTGGTGACCCTGGATGGAAGCTACGCCGAAAAGTATCCCCTTCAGCTCTCCGGAGGAGAGCGACAGAGGGTAGGTCTTGCCAGAGCTTTGGGGGCGGACCCGGAGGTCCTCCTGATGGACGAGCCCTTCGGAGCGATAGACCCGATAAACAGGACCACCATCCAGGACTCTTTCCTGGAGGTCCAAGAGGAAATAGGAAAGACCATCGTCTTCGTCACCCACGATATAAACGAAGCCATCAAGATGGGGGACAGTGTTGTGGTGATGAAGGATGGATCGGTTGTCCAGCACGATTCGGTATCGGAAATATTGGACAATCCCTCTGACGAGTTCGTCGAGAATCTGCTCGGACACGACAGGACCCTCAAGGCCTTGTCTCTCAGGAGGGCCAAGGAGTTCGTCTCGGACAGGGGGTTCTTCTCCATCGTCAGGGAGGATACTGTCTCTCAGACAAGAGAGGCCCTGATGAATCGACTGGAGGGAGAGGTTACCAACACCGCCTATCTGACCGATGACGGAGGAGTTCTGTTGGGCAGATACGTCCTGGATAAGGGGAACAAAAAGGGGCGTATCTCCATGGACTACGAGGAAAACTGTGCCAGAGTGGAGAGGAACACCAGCGTCACCGACTCCCTTTCGAGGATGCTGGAGGTAGGAGCCAGGCAGCTTCCGGTGGTGGATCGAGGCGGAAAACTGTTGGGAGCTATCCACCTCTCCGACGTGTTTTCCCAGGTAGAGGGTGATCGTAGGTGATCTCCTATATTGCCGGTCACGGAGAACAGATATGGATAGCCTTTTCATCCCATATCTCCCTTTTTCTCTCCTCCATGGCTATATCAATCATCCTGGGGTTGCTGTTGGGCATCTTCATAGCCACCGGCGGCGGCAAGGGGTTGGGACGTTCTCTTCTTACTATCCTGGGAGCCTCTCAGGCTACCCCTTCCATAGCGGTAGTGGCCTTTTCATTCCTCTTCGTCGGGATAGGAAAGGCTCCGGCTATCCTCGCTCTGGTAATTTACTGTCTCGTTCCTGTGGTATTCAACGTGGTGTCCGGCCTTCTGGGGGTGCCCGGCGAGGTCGTGGAGGCGGCCAGGGGGATCGGCATGACCAGAGGTCAGATTCTCCTGAAGGTCAAGCTGCCTTTGGCCTCGGAGGTCATCATGTCCGGGGTTAGAAGCGCCGCCACCATAAACATAGGGACCGCCACAGTGGCGGCGGTAATAGGAGGCGGCGGTCTGGGAGATATCATCTTCACCGGGTTGAAGATGCAGGACAACGGGGCAATCCTGGTGGGAGCCGGGCTCTCTGCCATCTTGGCCCTGATCGTCGATTTCGTATTCGCGTTCGTAGAGAGAAAGGTCGTTCCCAAGGGATTATCCCAGGGAAGATAATGTTTAGGAGGTAAACATGAATTTTTTTAGTAAGTCAGCGTCAAAGGTTTTAGCGTTAGGGATTTTTACTCTGCTCTTGACCGTCGGGGCGTCTTCTGTTTCTGCCAAAGAGGTCACGGTAGGGGCAAAGAACTTCACCGAGCAGTACGTGGTTGGCGAGATGATGGCACTTCTCGTGGAGAACGGGGGCTACGACGTATCGAAGAAGATGGGAACAGGAAGCTCCATCACCAGGACGGCTCTCACCTCCGGCCAGATCGATATCTACGCCGAGTATACCGGAACCGCTTGGCCTCTTTACCTAAAACACGATGAAAAGGTGGGGGATCCCAAGGAGCTTTACGAGAAGGTCAAGTCCGAGGACCTGGAGCGAAACGGCGTGGTTTGGCTTGATCGTTCCAAGATCAACAACACCTTCGCATTGGCCATAAGAAAAGGCGATGCGGAGAAATTGGGCACGTCCATCTCGGAGCTCACCGAGTACAACAACTCTCACCCAGAGGAGGTCGTGTTCGGTATAGGCTCTGAGTTCAACGAACGCCCAGACGGCATCCCCGGGATAATCGAGACCTACGGAATCGAGCTGACCACGGGGCAGAGAAAGCTGATGGACATAGGTCTGACTTTCGAGGCTATCGACAGGGGGCAGATAGACGTCGCCATGGCCTATCCTACCGACGGGAAGCTGGTTAAATTCGACCTTCTGGTCCTCGAGGACGACAAGAAATTTTTCCCTGCCTATAACCTGTGCGTGACCGTCAGGAAGGAGTTTCTCGATGCCAATCCCGACGTGGTGGAGATCCTGGCCCCCATATCGGAGCTGGACAACGACATAATGCAGGAGCTGAACTATAAGGTCGACGCCGTGGGACTTCCCGCCGACGTGGTGGCGAGGGAATATCTGGAGGAAAAAGGACTTATTTAACCGCATCCTTCGGCGACTTCCCTGTCGTTTCGGTCCTTTTGAGATAGAATAACGGATAGATCGTAAATTCATGACGATAGGGAGGTCGTGACTTGAATAATATCGTGATGGACGGTAGAGCCGTATCCAAGAAAGCCAAGGAAGCTATAGCGGCGAAGGTCCTGGAGCTAGGGAAAAAGGGGATAGTTCCCTCTCTGGCGGTAGTGCTGGTGGGAGACGATCCCGCGTCCAAGGTGTACGCCGGTCAGAAAAAGAAGAACTGCGAATCCGTCGGGATCTCCTTCGACTTTCGTCAGCTTCCCGGAGATACCTCGGAGAATGAGCTTCTCGATCTTGTTGAGGAACTGAATCGAGACGACGGAGTTAACGGTATCCTGGTGGAGATGCCCCTTCCCGGCCATATATCCAACGAGAGAATCCAGGCCGCCATAGACCCCGATAAGGACGTGGATGGCTCCAACCCCGCCAATCTGGGACGGTTGATGTCCGGCCTGCCGTCCCTCCGGCCCTGTACACCTCAGGGGGCGATGTATCTCATGGATAACTACGACGTGGAGTTCGAGGGCAAGCACGCCGTGGTAGTTGGGCGAAGCAACATAGTGGGTAAACCTGTAGGGATGATGCTTCTGGAGAAAAACGCCACTGTCACATACTGTCACAGCAGAACGGCGAACCTCACGGAGGTACTTCGCTCCGCCGATATCGTTGTGGCTGCGGTGGGCCGTCCTAAAATGATTACAGGCGAAATGATAAAGCCCGGTGCGGTCGTTGTCGACGTCGGTATAAACAGCACCGAGGACGGTATCGTCGGCGACGTCGATTACGATTCGGTCGCCTCCGTTGCGGGAGCCATATCCCCCGTTCCCGGCGGCGTAGGGCCCTTGACCATCGCCATGCTTTTGGGCAACGTGGTGACTTCCGCCGAGAGGAGATGCTCCGAATCGTGATGACAGGGGAGGTCGCAGATCTCGCTCTGGAGGTCAACTCGGTACTCAGGGAGTATCTTTCGATACAGAACCGCATCTTCAAGTTCTCACTCAAGAAAGCCCTCGGGCTTTTCAGGCCGGATCCTCTCGAGGCTTCCGAGGCGGTCGTTCCCCTTCTCGACAGACTGGAGAAGGTTCGTATCGGGATAAGGGGGCTGTCTCCGTCGGACGAGTCCGAGGAGGGGCGTTTTCTGATGGTCTTGAGGGCCTACTCCAGAGCGATGTCGGAAGCGATGGAGTCCTTCAGGGACCTGTGCGTGAAGCTGGAGAGACACAAAAAGGACAGGAAATACCGAAAGGGTCCGTATCTGGAGGATATGAAGTCCTTTCAGGAAATGGAGACCCGGTATTTGGAGATCGGATTGAAGCTTAACGAACTGAAAAAGTCGATTTCGGAAGAATCCGAGAAGTAGGGGTTGACAAAAAACTCTTTCGCTCGTATCATTTCCGCCAATACCCGCTGGTCTTGGACCGGGAAAGGAGCTCGCTATGAAAGCAACGGCAAACTTTAACCTATTTGTCATTATTATAGTCGTCGTTATCTGCTGCGGGGTCCTTCCTGGAGTGACTGTCGGCGTATAGTCCGACCGCGACGCCGGGCCGGGATCCTCGTAGAGGATCCCGGCCTTTTTTTATGGTCGAAAAGGAGGGAGTGCTTTGTACCGAAGGATAGGGGTTCTAGCCCAGGACGAGGCCGGAACCATGGTGAGGATAGCTTCGATGGTGCTGCGGAGAGGCTATGATCTCGTCAGTTTCTCCGCCGAGAGAGGCAGGGACGACGGGCTTTGCTGGTGTCGTCTGGAGGTGGCCGAGGGGCAGGAGAGGTGCGATCGTATGATTCTGCAACTTCGGCGGTTGATGGAGACGGTGGAGGTCGTCCTCTTCGAGGGAGCCTCCGATTTCGAGAGAGAGCGAAGGAGTGCTTAAGGTTATGGCAAAGGTCTACTACGACGGAGACGCGGTATCGGCAAAGCTGGAGGGCAAGACGGTGGCGGTGTTGGGTTACGGCAGCCAGGGGCACGCTCACGCCCAGAATCTCAGGGACAGCGGGGTCTCTGTGGTAGTTGGTCTTCACGAAGGCAGTCGCTCCGCCGGGGTGGCCAGAGAGGACGGTTTCGAGGTGCTCTCCGTGGCCCAGTCGGTCACCAAGGCAGATCTCGTCATGGTATTGATGCCCGATACGGTCCAGCCGTCGGTCTACAGGGAATCGATAGCCCCCAACCTGAAGCCTGGCATGGCCCTGGCCTTCGCTCACGGGTTTGCCGTCCACTACCATCAGATAGAGCCGCCGGAGGACGTGGACGTCTTCATGGTGGCTCCAAAGAGCCCGGGGCACATTGTGAGGCGTCTCTATACCCAGGGCAAGGGAACCCCGGGACTGTTGGCCGTCTACAACGATGCCACGGGATCCGCCAAGGATCTGGGACTGGCCTACGCCTCCGCCATAGGCTGCGGAAGGGCCGGGGTTATCGAGACCACCTTCGAGGAGGAGACGGAGACGGATCTTTTCGGGGAACAGGCGGTGCTCTGCGGAGGCGTCACGGAACTCATGAAGGCAGGTTTCGAGACCCTGGTGGAGGCGGGATATCAGCCGGAGATCGCCTACTTCGAGTGTCTCAACGAGATGAAGCTCATAGTCGATCTCATATACGAGGGAGGTCTCTCCTGGATGAGATACTCCATAAGCGACACCGCCGAGTACGGAGACATGGCGGCCGGCCCCAGGGTGATCGGATCGGAGTCTAGAGCGGCCATGAAGGAACTGCTTAGAGAGGTCCAGGACGGTAGCTTCGCAAAGGACTGGATCCTGGAAAATCAGACCGGTCGTCCGAGAATGAAAGCCTGGAGGAGAAGAGAGGCCTCTCAGCAGCTGGAGCGGGTAGGAGCAGATCTCAGGGACATGATGCCCTGGTTGGAGGCTAAAAAGGCCCCTAGATAGGGCCAGAGACGGTTTTTTACCCAGGAGGGGATCTAGAGATGAAGTCGTCCTTCACCGGAGCGGATATATTGATAAAGACCCTCGAGAGCTGCGGCACCGACGTGGCCTTCGGAGTTCCCGGGGGAACGGTTATACCTCTGTACGATTCCCTCTATGGGTCGTCGATAAAGCACGTCTTGTTTCGACACGAACAGGGGGCTTGCTTTGCCGCTGCCGGTTACGCCAGGGCCTCCGGCAAGGTCGGTCTATGTATAGCCACCTCGGGACCGGGAGCATTGAATACCTTGACGGCTCTGGCCGACTCCCAGGCGGACTCTGTTCCCATTGTCGTGTTGACTGGGCAGGTGGCGGGGAATCTCAAGGGCAGCGATGCTTTTCAGGAGGCAGACCTCTACGGAGCATCGTTGTCCATGGTCAAACACAGCTTTTCCGTCGAGAGGGTGGAGGACCTGGTTCCCACCGTTCGATCCGCTTTTCGACTCGCCTCCTCCGGTCGTCCCGGACCGGTCCTGGTCGATCTCCCGGTTGACGTTCAACGTCAGAGTGTTATCGATGGAGAACAACAGGTAGTAGAGAGGACCTTTCCCGGAGAGAGTTTCGACCAGGATGGGGTTTCGGCGATCCTTCCTATTCTGGATATGTTGGACGAATCGGAGCGACCGGTGATACTGGCCGGAGGAGGGGCCACCCTCTCCGGAGCCTCCGACGAGTTATTTCGCTTCGCCTCCTCTCGCTCCATCCCTGTGGCCACCAGCCTGATGGGCAAAGGGGCTTTCCCGGAAGACCATCGTCTCTCCCTGGGCATGGCGGGAATGCACGGGACGGTAAGGGCCAACAGGGCCCTGTCTCGGTCCGATCTGGTGCTGGTGCTGGGCTGTCGGCTCGGAGACAGGACCACCGCCAAGGTCTCCGGTTTTGCAAATGGCGCCTCTATAGTACATATGGATCTGGACAGAGCGGAGATAGGAAAAAATATCCCTGTTGATCTGGCAGTTCTGTCCGATCTCAAGAGAGGGTTGGGGATATTGAACGGCCAGCCTCCCGGACGTTCTTTCGAGGGCTGGGCCTCCCGGTGGTATCCTCCGATATCCAAGCAGGTCAGGCCTGGCGGACCTCTATCTCCCGAAGAGATAATGGGCACGGTTCGCAATAGGCTTTCCCCGGAGGATGTCGTGACTACCGATGTAGGACAGCATCAGATGTGGGGAGCTCTCTTCTGGAAGTCCCTGAAGCCGAGGACCTTTCTCTCTTCCGGTGGCCAGGGCACCATGGGATTCGGGTTGCCCGCCGCCATAGGTGCCTCCATGGCCAAGCCGGGGAGACCGGTGGTCTGTCTCTCCGGAGATGGAAGTTTTTTAATGAACTCTCAGGAGATGGAGACCGCCGTTCGCATGGAGTTGCCGGTCAAGATAATCCTGTTCAACAACGGTTCCCTGGGAATGGTCCGCCAATGGCAGGAGCTTTTCTGGAATGGGAGGTTCAGTGCCACGGTGGAAAGCCCGGTCTGTGACTTCGTAGCCCTGGCCAGGGCTTACGGGGCTCAGGGATTAAGGGCTTTGTCAAGGAAGGATCTGGATGCCTGTCTCGACAGGGCCTTCGGATATCCCGGGCCGAGTCTCATAGAATGTCCCATCAGCGACGACTTCAAGGTCTTTCCCATGGTGACTCCCGGAGGTGGACTGGAGGATATGTTGGTTGAAGGTTGAACTAGAAAAAAGAGGGTTCCGAGATCGATTTTGTCTCGGAACCCTCTTTTTTTTCTTTTGACTATGCCTATTCCGGGAAAAGCGATCGGATCACGTCCTCGACCTTCTCGATGCTTTTAACCTTCGTGACGTTGCTCCCGCAGAAGAAAAGTCCGTGCTCCCAGTCTCCTCTGTAGGCGTCTACCAAGGCTTGGGCTATGCAGAAGGTCTCCTTCGTTTTACGATATCTACAGTGAGTTAGACAGTTGGCCATACAGGGCTTGCTTTCGACATCTCCATTCAGGTACCGGTCCACCATGGGGGATCGGAGCGCTCTACCTGGAAGTCCGGCAGGGCTGTGTATTATAACCACATCGTCTTCCGTTGCGTCCACGTAGGCCTGCTTGAACCTGATGTCGGCGTCTCCCTCCTCGGTTGCGGCGAACCTGGTTCCCATCTGGACTCCCTTGGCCCCCAGATCGAACGCCTTGAGGACGTCCTCTCTGTCCCATATGCCCCCTGCGGCTATAACCGGTATGTCCAGCCCCTCTTTTTCCAGGAAAGACACCAGCTCCGGGACCACTACCTCCAGGGACAAAGACGGATCTTTTACCATCGCCTCGTCTCTGGCTCCGAGATGGCCTCCCGCGTATAGGGGGGTCTCCACTACGAATCCGTCGGGGATCCTGCCGCAGGTCTTCTTCCATCTTCTCATTATCAGTTGGGCTGCCTTGGCGGAACTGACTATGGGTACCAGTGCTACATCCGGGTAGTCTTTGGTATACTCTGGTAGTTTCAGAGGAAGCCCGGCTCCGGAGATTATTATCTGAGCTCCTCCCTCGCAGGCCGCCTTTACGTGAAGTTCGTAGTCTGTCAAAGCCACCATGCAGTTTACCGCGAGTATACCGTTGGGGCCGGCGATCTCTCTGGCCTCCGCCAGGTATTCCTTGATGGCTTTCTGGTTGATCTCGAAGTAGTTGCGTCCGGTGAAATCGGGGTGAGCCGCCGCAAGCCCTACCGATGCTATGGTACCGATGGCCCCCGATCGGGCAACTGCCCCAGCCAGTTTGGGGCCGGACACTAGAACCCCCATGCCCCCCTGTATCAGAGGATGGCGAGGGCTGTGTTTGCCGATCTTTAGAACAGGCATATCCATAAACTTTCTCTCCCTTCGATGTCCCGCCTCATGAAGGGCAGGTCGTGACGGACCTATTTTATCGCATATTCAAAACGAGGACCAATGAACCTTGTAAAACTGGATGGTATCATAAGGCTGTGTAGGGGGAAAGGAGGAGTTACGATGAGATATTGCAAGATCGCAATGGTGGTCTGGCTGTCTTTAGTCTGTAATTACGCTGCTTTCGGATGTACCGTCGTGGTTGCCGGAAAGGACGCTACCGTGGACGGTTCCGTGATAGCCTCCCAGACCGCCGACGGATGGTACGATTCCGACATCAGATACGTTCCGGGAAAGAAACATGGCCCGGATGAATCTACGCCGATATACTTAAACCTTTTAGGGGAGGACGACAGAAAACCGGTCAAGATAGCCGAGATCCCCGAGGTTGAGAGGACATACGGATACTTCAGGACGGGCTACTCCAGCTACAACGAACACCAACTAGCCATAGCGGAGTCCACCATAGGGCAGAAGGACGAGCTCAAGGCCTTCTATCCCGATACGAAATCCGTAATGACGGTAGAACAGCTGTCCATACTGGCTCTTCAGAGAACTAGGACCGCTCGAGACGCCGTAAGGCTTATCGGCGAGATGGCCGAGAGATACGGTTTTCTGGGGTCCTGTGCCAACGAGGGGGAGTCCCTTGCCATAGCGGACACCGACGAGATATGGATATTGGAGATAATGAGCGTCGGATACGATTGGAGTCCCGATTCCGGCCGTCCCGGAGCCATCTGGGCGGCCAGGAGAGTGCCGGATGACCACGTAGCTGTCATAGCCAACGCCAGTAGGATAGGCGTAGTCGATCCCGACGACGCCGAACGTTTTATGGTCTCCGAAAACTACATGGATCCGGCGGTGAGCAACGGATGGTTCGATCCCGCCTCGGACGAGCCCTTCAACTGGACGGAGATATACTCCCCCGGCTACGGACCGTGGTCCCCGTCCTCAATGTGGGTGAGAAGCAGGCTTTTCTGCATCTATTCCGATCTGGTTCCCTCTACTCGTTGGGATCCTTACGGAGAGCTTCGATCGTATCCTTTCTCCTTTAAGCCGGAGAGGCCGATCTCTGTATCGGATGTATTCGATATTTTCCGTTCCAGATTGGACGATACCCCTTTTTCCATGGAGGACAACCAGGCCTGGCTTGTCCCAGGGGTAAACGGGGAGCTCGTAAAGAGCGAGTTGGCCACCCCTGTGCCCGATAGAGCTACCAGGTCTCTGTTGAATATACCCTATTCCAGACCTATAGCAGCCAGGACCTCCTACAGCTTCGTCGCTCAGAACAGAGGCTGGTTGCCCGATCCCGTCGGGGGGATTATGTGGTTCGGCATGGGATTGCCTCTTTTCTCCTGCTACGTTCCCATATACGCCGGAGTGACCGATACCGCCGACAGCTGGTGTACTTTCGAAGCCGATTTCTTCGATCCCGCCTCGGCCCGTTGGTGTGTCAGTCTGGCCAGCGACCTGGTAAACAGAAGATATCAGAGAGCTATAAAAGACCTGGTTTTGTTCAGAAACCCTCTGGAAAAGAGTTTTATGGGGTCTATTCCCCACGTCGATAAGGAGGCCATGGAACTTTACGAGAGATCTCCGGAAAGGTGTTCATCCTACCTGACGGAGCTTACCGTCGACAGGATGAAGGGAGTTCGAGACGGTTACTGGAGGTTGTGCCGGGAGCTCATCGCCAAGTACAACGGGAACAAGTTCTGGTGATGACGAGGGTTTTGCCGATCTTGGCATCGATCCTCTGGTTGTGCTGGACCTCTGCGGCCTTTGCCTTCGAAGAACCGACCTTGATAGAGGGGGTCGGACGGACCGTACACGTCCTCTGCCTTCCCGCCGCCCCTCCTTTTTTGGTGGAGGAGAAAGGGGCCCCTCCTTCCGGATTCTTCGTCGACCTCATGAAGGAGATCGCCTCGGTTGAAAATATGAGGATCAGTCTTCGGATCGGAAACTGGGAGGATCTTCGTCAATCGATGCACAGAAGCCGCATAGACGTCGTGCTGGGGACACCTCATCCTGTTCCCAGGGACGTGGAACCCTTTTCCTATATGCAAGTATACAACGTCGATCCTTCGGAGCTAGGCGGAACCAATCCCTTGAAATTGCCGACCCAGGGAATATCGGGCAAGGATGTCTGGGATATCTGTTTTTCCTTTCCCATAGCTGAGGAGCCCTATTCCTGTCTCGTTCGGAAAGAGGGAGGGGTGGAGTCCATAAGGGATCTCAGGGAAAAACCTTTGGTCGTCGAGAAGAACGGAGCAGGATTGGCGTTTCTGACCTCCGGTGGGCTCACATCGAGGGTGGTTTCGGTAAAGACCCTGGACGAGGCTGTCAGAATGGTTTCGTCCGGTCTCTATCCCGGAGCTCTGGTGGGAACCTATCAGGGGCTCTACCTTTGGAAGGAGATGGGGGTCCGCAATCTGGAGTACATCTCCCCTCCTGTGTTCACGTTGGAGAAGGGGATGGTCGTGACCAGAGGCGACTCTGAACTAGCCATAAGGTTGGGCAAGGCCTTCGAGACCCTCAGACAGAACGGTACATATCGAAGGCTGGTTGGCAAGTGGTTCGGAGGTTACGACGGACCTATCGTCGACAGGGATACCCTGATGAAGATAGGCGGCCTCTTTTTGGCTATACTGGCCACGATAGTCGGTTGGAACGTCATGCTCAAGAGAGAGGTCGTTCGGATCTCCGGCGAGAGGGAGAAGATCCTGGACTTTATAAGAGATGGGATAGTCGCCGTGGACAAAGACGGCAGGGTGTCCATGATCAACAAGGTCGCTCAGGAACTTTTGGCCGTTGGCCTGGAGGTGGTGGGAAAACCGGCCGAAGAGGTCGTTCCCGACGTCGATCTGGTCAAGGTACTGGAGACAGAGGAGCCCGTCTTTGACCTGGAGCAGAACTTGAGAGGAACTTTGGTGATAGGCAACAAGGCCCCCGTGGTGTACAGAGGCGTGGTATACGGAGCTATAGCCACTTTCAGGGATATGACGGAGATGCACGCTTTGGCGGAGGAGATAACCGGTGTCAGGATGTACGTAGAGTCCCTGAGGGTTCAGAACCACGAATTTCAGAACAAATTGCAGGCTATAGCGGGCTTGATCCAGATGGGAAGACACGAGAAGGCCATCGAGTTCATAACGTCCGAGACGAACCCGGAAAGCTCTACTACGTCCTTCATATCGGAGAACATAAAAAACCCCGCCGTAGGAGGAATCGTAATAGGAAAAGTAGGGAGATGCCGGGAGCTTGGCATAGAGATACGTATAGATCCGGACAGCTACTGTGGCGAATGCGTCGGCATAAGCGATCAGGCCATGGTGGTGATAATAGGCAACCTGCTGGAGAACGGCATGGAGGCGGTGCTTTCCTCGGGAGTCGATAATCCCAGAATCGATTTTGCCATATTCGACGAGTCCAACCGGATTATGATAAGCGTCGAGGACAACGGTGGTACACTCACTCACGATATAGAGTCCCGTATGTTCGACAAGGGCTTCTCCACCAAGACCAAGAGCCGTCCCTCAGGGTTCGGGCTCTACAACGTTAAAAAACTGGTGGACGCCATGGGCGGTGATCTCTCGGTAGATTATGTTTCGGGGGGATTCACCGAGTTTATAGTGACTTTACCTAACGGAGGTATCTGAGCATGGATTATATAGATGTCCTGGTAGTAGAGGACGATCCTATGGTAGCCGATATACATCAAAACTACGTCAACTCGGTGGATGGATTCCGAGTGGTCGGCATGGTGGACAACGGGCTCAAAGCCCTGGATTTCCTCCGAAAAAGACCGGTCCGTCTGGTTATATTGGATATATTTCTTCCCGGATTGGACGGTCTGGGGACGCTCGAGAGAATAAGGGAGAGTGGCAGCAATGTGGACGTCATCATAATCTCCGCTTCCAGGGATAAGGCTACGGTGAACAAAACCCTTCAGGCTGGCGCTTTCGACTATATAGTCAAGCCCTTCGCCTTCGATAGGATGAAGGCGGCCCTTCAGGCCTTCCGCCAGGTGGTTCATCGATTGACCGAGGGGCCCAACCAGGTGGACCAGCAGGACATAGACAATCTTCTGTTGGCGCGAAATAAGAAAAACGTGCAGACCGTGCTGCCCAAGGGGTTGAATCCCAATGTCCTGGAAAAGGTGGAAGCCTTGCTTACCAAGGTTGACAAGCCTCTTTCGTCGGTGGAAACCGCCGATGCCATAGGGGTCTCCAGGATAACGGCCAGAAGATATCTCGAGTATCTGGTCGCCTCCGATAAGGCTGTGATGGAGAGGGAGTACCAGGAGGTCGGAAGGCCTATAAACAAGTACGAGCTGATCCGATAGAGGTACTTCAAGGGCCTTTTTTCGTGAACAAAATAGTACAATTTCTGCCATAAATTTTTATTATTCTGTCCTTCCTCGCGGCTTTCCCGTACAATGATAGATAGGTCCAATGGCATCCTATTTTGGACGGTGCGGAGGGGTGTCGAGATCGAGACGTACCGGAGACATCTCGGTATGTAGTGTGCGAGGAGGGTGTTTTTTTATGAAGAAAGCTTTGGTAAAAAGCCTGCTTCTTGGTTTGGCCGGTACCTTTATGGCCTCTGCGGCCCTGGCCTGTTCTCCTATCGGAGCAGGTCGTAACGCCACCGTGGACGGTTCGGTAATTACCAGCCATACCTGCGATGGATGGTACGACAACAGGATTCAGATAATCCCTGGACAGACCTTCGAGGACGGTGCCACCACACCGGTCTACCAGGACGTCTGCCACGGGACCCAGCCCACCAGGCCTCTCAAGAAGGTTCTGGACATTCCCCAGGTCGAGAAGACCTATACCTATTTTCACATAGGCTATCCTTTCATGAACGAGCATCAGCTCGTTTTCGGCGAGGATACCTGGAGCGGTCGTGACGAGCTCTACGCAAAGGACGGCGCCTTCTGGATCGAGACCCTCGAGATCTTCGGACTTCAGAGGGCCAAGACCGCCAGAGAGGCGATCAAGGTCATGGGCGAGCTGGCCGAGAAATACGGCTACGGCGATGGAGGAGAGACCCTCATCATCGCCGATACCAAGGAGCTCTGGGTATTCGACATCTGTGGTCCCGGGATGCTCTGGAACAAGGATAGCGGCAAGCCCGGCGCAATCTGGGCCGCCCGCAGGGTTCCGGACGAGCACGTGGTCGTCTGCTCCAACCGCTCCCGTATCGGCGTCATCGACTTCGAGGATAAGGATAATTTCATGTATTCCTCCAACGTAACCGATCTGGCCAAGGAAATGGGTTGGTGGAAATCCGGCACCCCCTTCAACTTCTCCGAGGCTTACAACCCCAACCCCTACGGATCGGATCATTACCAGTCCATCCGCGAATGGAGGGCCTTCAGCCTCCTGGCTCCCTCGAAGAACTTCGAGCTTACCTCCCAGAAGAGTCACTATCCCTTCTCCGTGAAGCCCGACAAGAAGGTCGCGGTTAAGGATATCATGGCCGTGTTCAGGGATCACCTTGAGGGAACCGACTACGATCTCACCAAGGGCATGGCTGCCGGACCTTTCGGCAACCCCCATCGTTGGCCCACCCCCAAGGACGTCCGTCCCGAGGGCAAAAAGGATAAGGACTGGCCCAGAGCCATCTCCATGTTCCGCTGCTCCTACAGTTTCGTGTCCCAGAGCCGTGAGTGGCTTCCCGATCCCGTAGGTGGAGTGCTGTGGTTCGGACAGGACTCTCCTGACACCACGGTATACGTACCTCTCTACTGCGGCGTGACCAAGGTCCCTGCCGGTTGGAGCGAGGGCAAACGCCACGAGTTCGATCCCAACTCCGCCTGGTGGGCGTTCAACTTCATCAACAACTGGGCTCAGCTTCGCTGGGATTCTATGATCAAGGACGTCAACGCCGAACAGCAGAAGTGGGAGAAGGAGTTCTTCATGCAGCAGAACGCCGTAGAGAAGGAAGCCGTCGACCTTTACAAGAAGGATCCCAAGAAGGCCGTCGCCTACCTCACCGATTACACCTACGGCAACATGGAGAAGGTTCAGAACGCCATGTGGGGCCTTGCCTGGAAGCTGGTCGGAAAGTACTATGACGGCTATGTAATGACCCCCGAGGGGAAACAGCAGTCCGTAGGATACCCCACCTGGTGGCTTGAGGCCGTCGGTTTCGGCGAGGACTTCAAGGACTGATACTCGGTAACGTCGCGGGGATCGTCGGATGATCTCGGTCCCCGCTTAGATCCGACGTCCCCCCTCACTGCCTGATTTTGTTCGGGGAAGATGGCCAATTTGAACCAAATGAGGCAATAAAGAGGACATAAGTGTACTTTTTCTTGCGCTCTCCGCTCCGTCCACTATACTTTACAGCGATATACAACGTTGATGTCGAAGAGATACAATTTAGGGAGGTTGTGTTGACAATGAGAAAAACGTTTGTAGCCTTTTTGTTCGTCGCTCTGACCGTCGTTTTTGCCTCGGTTGCCTTTGCTGCGGATAAACCAGTTATCGAAGATCCTCTGATAGTCACCACCTGCGGACAGAGCCCCGGTGCCGTGATGGTGAAGATGTCCAGCATGCAGGCCGGATTCAAGGCGGAGCATAACAATAACCTTACCGCCGCCGACATAAAGGGCAAGGGATACAAGACCCTTATCGTCACCAGCGGTACCAGCATGAAGGGCATGGGCGCCGCCGGAACCAATGTCGACAAGGAGATCGCTCGAGTCCAGGAGCTCATGGAGGCGGCCAAGGCCGAGGGAATGTTGGTCATAGGAGCCCACGTCGAGGGGATGGCCCGTAGGACCGACCAGTCCGACCAGGCATCCATAGACGCGGTTCTCTCCAATGCCGACGCCGTTCTCGCAACGGTCGACAGCGACAGCGATGGTTACTTTACCAAATACGCCGAGGAGCACAATATCCCTATCATCAAAGTGAAGGACGCTCTCGGAATCGGACAGGGTCTGAAAAACTAGAGGAGACTCCGTACGGGGCCTTTACGGGCCCCTTTATTTTTGGAAGAGGAAAGGACGTAGCCGAGAATGACCATGTTCCATCACTCCATCGGAGTCCTGATAGTCATCGCGGTCGTCTTCGCTCTGGCGAAGAGGATGAAGGTGACCACCGAGCTCTCGATGTTCCTTGCCGCCCTTTTTGGAGCCCTGGCTCACATGATCCTGCCCAAAGGGGTGGACCCCCGTTCCTCCATTACTTTGGCGGAACTCCTGCGCCACGTCGTCGAAGGTGCCTTTACCTACTACGACGTATGTCTGATCTTCATGAGCGCCACATTCTTTATGGCCCTTTTCAAAGAGGCCGGAGGAGTGGCTTTCATAGTCCGCAAGATAGTTCGTTCCTTCGCCGGGCATCGTTTCGTCTGTCTGCTTCTGCTGACCGTCGTCATGCTCATCCCCGGTGCTATCACGGGGTCCGGTGCTACCACGGTCCTCACAGTCGGAGCCCTGGTGGGGTCTGTCCTGGCCGCCATGGGAGTTCCTGAGACCAGAAGAGTCGCCCTGGTGTTCATGCTGGCGGCCATGAGCGCTGCGGCTCCTCCGATCAACCTGTGGGCCATGATGGCCGCCGCCGGTGCCAACATGCCCTACGTTGGATTCGCCAAGCCTCTGCTGATACTGTCGGTGGCGGGAGCTCTTTTCTCCACCTTCTATCTCGCCGGCAAGGGCGATCCTGTCGATACGGAAAAGGCCCTTTCCGAACTGCCGGAGGCTCCCGAGGGATGGAACTGGTTCAAGGCCGCTCTTCCCTTCCTGACGTTGGTCGCTTTGGTCTTGGCCGGCAGGATCTGGCCCTACACCTTCCCCACCGTGGGATTGCCCCTTATCTTCATGATCTGTGCCGCCGTTACGATAATCCTCAGTCCTGTTAAGCTCAGGATCCTCGACGTAGCGACCGATACGGTTAAGAACCTTCTCGGTTTGGTTGGCATCATGGTGGTCGTCGGCTCTCTCATACAGGTGATGGCTCTCAGTGGAGCCAGAGGGTTGATATCCCTGGCGGTGGTGACCCTGCCCATGACGGTGCTTTTCGCTACTCTGTGGATAATCCTTCCTCTTTCCGAAGGGCTGGTTCAGTACGCGGTAGCACCTCTGATAGGGGTCCCTCTGATAATGCTCTTCAACATGAAGGGACTCGACCCGATAGTGTCTCTCTCCGCCTGGGCCGTCATGTGGCCTCTGGGAGACTGTCTGCCTCCGACAGCGGTGGTGGGAAGAGCTACCGTCATGGAGATGGATTACAAGGGGAGGTACTTCAGTGACTTCGTGAAGGCCTGCATAGTCCCGTCCCTCTTCGTAGCTTTGCTGTGTACTCTCTTCTTGATATACAGCAAGAAACTGGCTTTCCTGGGAGGTTAGATCGATGAGTCTCGTTACCCTCAACAACGGCGTGATGGCCCTTTACTACGCCATCAGCGTGTTTTTCCTGGTAGCAGTAATCAGGAATTTCGTAAAGACCAGGAGTCCCCAGGAGGCGATTCTCTACAGCATCATAATGATGCCCTTCGTCCTCCGGATTCTTCGGCTTAAATAAGGGAAGTGGACGGAATGAGCAATCTGAAGACAGTCAAGCTTGCCGCCGTTATAGCGGCCGGTGCTCTGGTGGCCCTGTCGGGTTCCATGTTCAGAGAGCATCGTCTTTTCAAGGAGCCTACCGTTGCTGGGCCCGGCGTCACGGAGGTAAAGAAACTCGGCGATTTCAGCCCGGTAGTGGCCGACACGGTGAACGATTGCAACGTGTACATACTGGATAGCGGGGTTCCGGGGGGAACTGCCTTTCTCATAGGAGGTACCCATCCGGAGGAGCCGGCCAGCAACTTGGCCGCTCAGGTGTTCGTAGAGAACGCTGTGGTGGAGCAGGGACGACTCATAGTGGTAACCAGGGCCAACACCAGCGCATCTCAGATCACCAGAAATGGCGAGGCCTATCCACGCTTTTACAGCGTCAAGACCCCCTGGGGAACGAAAACCTGGAGGATGGGGGATCGCTGCAGCAACGCACTGGACTCCTGGCCCGATCCCGAGGTCTACGTCCACTATCCCAGCGGTCAGAACCTGGCCTACATGGATGTAAGAAACCTCAACAGGACCTGGCCCGGTCGTCCCGATGGACTGATCACAGAGCGGACCAACTTCGCCATGATGGAGCTGATCCGCAACGAGAACGTCGATCTGGCCATGGACTATCACGAGGCCGAGCTGGAATACCCCGTGGAGAACACCATAGTTACCCATGAAAAGGGACAGGCAGTGGCAGCCATGACTTCCATGATGTTGAGCTCCGGTGTGTTTCCCGTCCCGATTGGTATGGAGTTCTCTCCGGCCGCCCTTCACGGACTCTCCCACAGGGAGATCGGGGATCACAGCCAGGCCATGTCTCTGCTGGCCGAGGTGGCGGAGCCCATGCTGGACCGAATCAGAGGCATAACCGACGAGGAACTGCTTATGACCGGTAGGGATCGTTTCGTCATGAAGGCCGGGGAGCACAGGCTTCTCTATGCTCCCATCGATGAGAACGGCTGGCATATCGATGTAAGGGTCGGCCGTCATGTTACGACCTTTATGACCATGCTTCAGGTCTTCAACCAGACGGCTCCAGACGGAGCGGTAGTGATCTCTGGTATCCCCTCCTACCAGGAGATCGTTGACAAAGGCGTCGGCGTATTTTTCCATGATCCGGAAGCTGCCCCGAAGGATAAGGTGTTTTACGATTAATCCAGTATAGGATTGAATTTCTAAGAGGTGCGACGTTACTCCGTCGTGCCTCTTTCTGTTTTCGATAGCCTTTTTTTGTCTGTTGCTGTCGATATTGCTATAATCGGTCGTATATTGAACGCGCCGTCTTTTAGGGAGGTGTCCGTATTTGAGCGAGATAATGACCATAGAGGAACTGGCTAAATATCTTAAGATCTCCAAGTCGAGCATGTATAAACTCTGCCAGGAGGGCAAGGTCCCGGGACACAAGGTGGGACGACACTGGCGCTTTCAGAGGGAGATCATAGATCGTTGGCTTGCTGAGCAATCGGCTTATCCTCGACTGGGGTCGGTGTCCATGAAGGAACTTCGAGCGATAGTGGACAGAGCCATAAGCATGAGAGACAGAGGAGATCCTCTTGAGGACGATATTCTGGGCAGGATCGTGGACGACGTGGTCGGAGGGGATGAACGATGAGCTCCGTCTCTGTGGACTGGAACCGTCTTGCTAAGGCGGCCTCAGAGGCATCGACCAGATCCTGGTCCCCCTACAGCGGGTTTCCCGTGGGAGCGGCCATCTTGATGGCCGATGGGGATATCCTGTCCGGTTGTAACGTGGAGAACTCCTCTTTCGGACTGACCAACTGTGCCGAACGTACCGCCGTTTTCTCCGCCGTGGCCTCCGGTTATCGTAGAGGGGACTTCGTGGCCTTGGCGGTATTTACCCCGGGAGAGAAGGCAAACTCTCCCTGCGGCGCCTGTCGTCAGGTCCTGGCCGAGTTCTTCGATCCGTCCTCCGAGGTTCGTGCCTTCTGCGACGGACCGGACGAGTTGCGGTGGACGGTGGAAGGACTGTTGCCCGATGGCTTCTCCCTTTAAAAAGATCACGAAAGAATATCCTAACGTCTCCCGTCTGGACAGTCTGTCTATAACGATCCTGGCGGAGGACACGGTCCTATATGAGTCGCCCTTTCTCGGACAGCATGGAATCTCTCTTTATGTTGAGACCTTGAGAGACGGGGTAGTGCGTAGGATCTTGGTGGACGTAGGTCAGAATCCTCTGGCTTTGGTAAACAACATGGAGGAACTGTCGATAGATCTGGACGATCTGGATGCAGTGGTACTGACCCATTGTCATTACGACCACACGAGAGGGATAGCTCAGCTTCTGGCCGCCTCCTCCTCCAGCGGCATCCCCGTGATCGCCCATCCCGACATATTCAGACCCCATTTCGTCGTCGATCCCGAGTGGAGGAACATAGGGATGTCCGAGGAGGATTCTGCGGAGCGTATAGAGGCTTCCGGAGGCAAGCTGATTCTCACATCCGATCCCATGGAGATATTTCCCGGGCTCTATGTTTCCGGAGAGGTTCCCAGATTGAACGAGGTGGAGCTTCCACCGACGGGGCTGCGCACCTCCAGAGGAGGCATGGCCGTACCCGATCGTATGGACGACGACATCTCTCTCTATGCACTGGTTGAAGGCGGCGGGATGACCGTGCTTACCGGCTGTGCCCACGCCGGTATAATAAACATTCTGGATATGGGAGCGGCCCTTTTCCCCGGCGAATCGCTGTGCGGCATAGTGGGAGGACTCCATCTTATAGAGGCCGAGCCGGAACGGATAGAGTGGACCGCCGGGGCCCTGGCAGAGAGGTCTCCCAGCTGGGTAGGAGCGGGGCATTGCACCGGTTTCGGAGGTCAGATGGCGCTGGCGGCCACACTAGAGGGTAAGTTCTTTCCCCTCAGGACCGGCATCTCCATACACGTCGATTCGGACGGAATGGAGATGGATTCGATAGTTCCGATTCTCTTCTAGCCTTACAGAAGTTAGAGTTTGCTACTCGACGGGAGAGGTCTCTGTGCTACAATGATAAGGAATTTTGATATCAATAGGAGGTCTTCTTATGTATGCTGTTGCAGCTCAAGGAGAGGGTTCGGAAGCTTTGGTGGCCGATCGTTTCGGTCGAGCCGCTTATTTCGTTATATTCGACGAAAAGGGATCTTACATCAAGTCCCTCAGGAACGACACCTCGTCAGTGGCTCACGGTGCCGGCGGTCAGGCTGTCGCCATGGTCGCGTCCGAAGGTGCCAAGATCGTCATAGGGCCCCAGTTCGGACCCAACGCGGAGTCCTCCATGAGGGCCGGTGGAATAACCGCTTTTTCCGCCTCCGGGGTCTCCGCTTCCGAGGCGGTAAGGCTGTGTATCGCCGGTGAGCTCAAAAGGTCGGTGTAGAACTTCCTTTTTCAAGAAAACAAAAGAGGGTCGAACCTTTTTTCAGGTTCGACCCTCTTCGTTATTTCGTCAGTTCCTTTATGTCTGACCAGATTTTCTGTATCGCAGGGGTCATCGGTTCTAAGGGTACCTCGGCGGAAGCCACCGCCTCGGGGATCTCCTTGGAGAAGGGGATCTCTCCCAGTATTGGGATACCCGTCTCCATGCAGACCTCTCTCACCCTGGGAGCTAAGGAGGTCACGTCCCATTTATTCAGGATGACCGCCGTAGGTACGTCCAGCTTGGTTGCTATCTGATGTAGCCGGAGCAGGTCGTGTATGCCCGATTCGGTCGGCTCAGTGACCGCTACCGCCAGAGAAGCTCCAGTCAAAGCAGCTATGGCAGGGCAGGCTATGCCGGGAGGTCCGTCCACCAAAACGAAGGGGCGTCCCTCTCTTTTCGCCGTTTCCTCCGCCGCTTTTTTGACGGTGGTGACCAGCATCCCGCTGTTTTCCCCTCCGGGATATAGCCTGGCGTAGACCAGTTTGCCCTTTTCCGTCTCTGCCTTATACCAATTTCCCTGGCGTCTTGGGACCATGGATATGGCCTGTACGGGACAGACCATAGTGCAGCCTGCGCAGCCCTCGCATTTGCCCTGTCTTATTTTGGCCTTGCCGTCCAACATGGCCACTGCGTCGAAACGACAGAAATCACGACATTTCCCGCATCCTATGCAGACCTCTTCGTCCACCTCTGCGCCGTCCATGCCCATGAAGGGGATTTCCTCCTGTTCCTTGGGAGGAATCAACAGCCACAGGTCCGGTGCGTCGACGTCTGCGTCGCAGAGCACGACCCCTTCCTGAGAGGCAAGAGAGGCAAGGGCGGCTGTTACCGAGGTTTTTCCGGTGCCGCCTTTGCCGCTTACTATGACTATCTCTTTCATAGTCCCGCCTCCTTCTTGACCGAATTCCAGAGGCGGTCCATTTGTTCTCTCCAGAGGGACGATCCTCTGTAGGGAGACTCTCCTAGTCCGTAGACCTGAGCTACCTGTCTGGAAAAGGGGATCCTGGCGAGGACCGGTACGTCGTGGCGACGACAGATCTCCTTGGGATCGCTTCCTCCTAGGTCGCTTCGGTTTACCACGACCCCTGCCGGACGCTTCAGATCCGACACTACCTCGAGGGCGAGTTCAAGGTCCGCCATTCCGAAGGGGGTCCCCTCGGTGACCAGCAACACATAGTCCGCCTGCTCGGTCGCCTCTACCATGGAGCAAGCCGTCCCGGGAGGGGAGTCCACTATTATGAGATCTCCCTCTTTCTTGGCCGTATCTATTACGGATTTTATGACCGGTACCGGGTTGGGACATCCCACGTCGAGTCTTCCCTCCAGGAATGCGAGGTCTCCCGCTTGATCCCTGGAGACCTTGCCTATGACGTGAGACCCTTCGGTTACCGCTCCATGAGGGCATACCATGGAACAAACGCCGCAGCCGTGACATAGTCCTTCGTTCAACCTGGGAAGGAGATCTCCGAACTGCACCAGGGCGTTGAACCGGCATTCCTTGGCGCATAGGCCGCATCTCTTGCACAGCTTTTCGTCGAAAACGGGCATTGGAAGGGACACAGAGTATATCTCCTTTGGAGCCATGCCCAAAAGCTTGCCTAGGTTGGGCTCCTCGACGTCGGCGTCCACCGCCACGACCTGCCCAGCGGCCAAGGCCAAGGAGGAGGCGATGCAACTCTTGCCGGTTCCTCCCTTTCCGCTGGCTACCGCCAATACGGTCATATCAGTGGTCGCAATCTCCGTGATCGTGAGAGCAGAGAGATCCGGTTCCCTTCAGTTCACCGTCGACGAGTTTGGCTATGGCCTGATCTATCGGACCGGTTATTCCGGTGATGACCTGAATTCCCTGGGATACCAGAATCTCCGACGCTCTGCTGCCCAGTCCTCCCGAGATGAGTACATCCGTACCGTTTTCCTTTAGCCACCTCGGAAGCACTCCGGGCTCGTGTTTGGGCGGCGTCTCCGTCTCCCTTTTCCCCTGAACTCCGTCCTTGATTTCTACGAATACGAACTCCGGTGCATGGCCGAAATGAGGGCATATAAGCCCATTTTCAACTGGAAAAGCTATCTTCATGGCGTCTATTCCTCCTCAAAAAAAATCCTGCTTATGATATTGATTATCATAAGCAGGATACGTCCATTCGGCTCGTATGTCAATCTTCCCTGTATCCCCGTCTCCTTCGGCATCTCCGTCCCATCCCCCGTCCTCGACCGGGAGGAAGGTCTTCTAATGAGACGCCTTCGTTGCGGCAGTCGTCGCATATGCCGCATATCCTGAAGGCCTGAGGAAGAAGGGTGAATTTGTCGCATAGAGTCAACTCTCTTATGGAGTCGACCAGGTCCTTCTCGTTCGGTATGGAGACCGATTTGCCGCAGTTTCGGCAGAAGGCGTGTATGGTGATATCCCCCTGGTTGAGGGTGACCCTGTTGAATCCCTCTCCTTGGTCTATCAGGCTTATGAACCCCAGTTTGGATAGCACCTCCACCGTTCTGTATATGGTGGCCATACCTATGGAAGGGTCCAGTTCCTGGACCGACGTAAGTATCTCCTGCATTCCCGGAGCGACGTCCTCTTTCTCTATCCGCTCCAGCACCGTCGCCACGATGAGATCCCTCTGTCTCGTCATGCGAAAGCCGCTTTCCTTGATGGCGGCCATTATCTCCTCTTTTTTAGCCTTGAACCTTTCCTCGTTCATCTGAGTCCCCCCGAAGCCCTGCTTTTCCCACCAGATTACCACCCTTTGAGCTTCAGGTCTACAGCTCTACGGGACGGAGTTCTCTTCCTTGATTTTCTATCCTGAATTCCCCGACGATGGACTGTATTTCCGCGGCACCGGAGGAGATTTCCTGCGAGTCTTCTGCGAAACCTCGAGATGCTTTGGCTGTTTCAACGACGGAGTTTTTGATGGTCTCGAACGCCTCAACCATTTCCACCGTTCCTTTGGTTATCATGTCTATGGATGATGCCATCTCCTGAGAAGAGGCGGCCTGTTCCTCCGCCGTAGTGGCTACAGATCTGACTACCTCTTGCAGCGATTCCGCAACGGACAGCATCTCTTCCATGTCTTCTCTGGTTTTTTCTGTGACTCCTAGGGTTTCCTGTACTAGGTCGTTCGATCTGTTCATAGCCTGTTCTGCTTCAGACGAATGTTCTTTCAGCTCCGCTATAACCCGTCCTACCTCCTGAGCCGCTTGATTGGATTCCTCTGCCAGCTTTCTTACTTCCTCCGCCACGACGGCAAAACCCTTTCCTGCATCTCCCGCTCTTGCCGCTTCAATGGCCGCGTTAAGGGCCAACAGATTAGTCTGATCGGCTATGGAGGCGATGGTCTCCACGAAACCGGATATTCCTGTTACCGAATGTCCAACGGATTCCATCGTCTTGGTTATCAGTTTTGAATGTTCTCCTAGTTGGGTCATCCTATCGGAGACTTCTTTCATCGAATTCATCGCTTCCCTACTTCTATGACCGGTTTCTTCCGCTGCTTCCAGTCCCTTTGCCGCCGAAGAGGCACTGTTGGTAGCTCCTCCTGCTACTTCCTCTATCCCGGCGTTCGCCTCTTCCAGACCGGCCGAGTTGCTCTCTGCCAGTTCGGTGGAACGGTCGACCGATGTCTCTATCTCGGTTATCGATGCTGCCGTCTCCTCCGACAGGGCCGCCATATTTTCCGACATATCGGCGAATCTGTCGGCCTTTTCTTTTAAATGCATAAAACTTTGCGAAATCGCTTTCCCCATCGACTCCAGGGCGACGTTTATTCTTGCCAGTTCGTCTTTGCTATCGGTCCTGAAGTCTACAGTTAGATCTTTGTCGCTGAATTTTTCTATGAGTTTTATTTTCTCGGATATGGATTTCAGTATACTTGACGTTATTAGCCAGGCCGAGACGATGCCGAACAAAACCGAGGCTATGGCGATCGACATAAAAATTCTAGCCGTGACTTTTTCGGCGAAAGCGGTCGCATCTTTTTCGTCGGCACGAAGGCCTTCCGCTAATTTCACGAACGATCTTGCGTTTTCCAGTAGAATAGGTGTCTGGGCGCTGGCTTTTTCCCAGCTTTTTCGATACAAATCGAGAGCTTCTTTATACGCATTCGAAGCGGATATTATGCCTTCTGTAAGCTTCTTTATCTCTTGATCTGGAGAGCTTTCTCCCAATATCTTAGCCTGCCCTACAAGGTTTTCCAAAGAAGAGACGGCGTTTTTGTAGAATTCTTCGTCTTCTCTTAGGATAAAGTTCTTTTCCTCCCTTCTTGCCTGTAGGACTAGTTTTATGAGTCTGTTGGCTATATCGGCCCTGTCGTTCCCCTCCGAAAGCATGTCAGCTGTGAAGAGTATGTCCTCTCCGAAAAGAGCGTCTTCTTTGCGAAACTCTTCCATAATCTGCTCAGTCATTTCTTTTTGTATTCTTCGGATTTCCTCTGCAAAATTAAGTGCGTTTCTAGCCGATTCTTCCATTTTAATCTGAGAGTTCGTCTTTTCATCTATAGCCTCTATCAAGGAAAAGATGCTTTTCTCGTAATGCTGTAAAATGACCTCGGCTTTTCCCAGATTTGTTTTTTTATTTTCATCGAGAAAAAGTTCCTTGCTGAGGGATATCTGCTTTTTTATGTTTGAGATCTCCTCGGACACCGCTTCACGAGAGGCGGCATCTTGGCGTATGATATAGTTTTTCTCGTTTACCCTAACCTGTCGTGCCATCTTCACCAGACGGTTCATGTCGTCGGCTAGTTTTACCCTTCGAGCTATTTTTGCCATGCCATCTATGCCTACGGTTGATACCGATATCATGGCCGATATGAGAAATCCGAAGGCGATCACCAGTTTGGTCCTTATCGTTATTCTGCTCAATAACTTCATTTTTAACATCTCCTTTCTTTTCGTAGATGTAGGGGTTCTTGAATGAACAAAAATAAATATTCTAATTCAACGATAGGGCCTATTTGAGGGTAAAGTCAAGTGTGTTTTTTTCGTATCCGTTAGTTCGATTATTCGGAATTGGAGGAGATTCTTTGCTGTATAGAAAATGGTCCGCCGATCTGAGGCGCAGGTTTGGTGACCGTGTCCAGAAAATAAGCCTGGACATCGGTTCCGGTTGCCCCAACAGGAACGGTCTAGGGGAGGGGGGCTGTGTCTTTTGCGATTCGTCCGGGGGGGGGAACGGGGCCTGGATGAGAGGAGAAAGTCTGGAACTCCAGGTTCGAAAAGGCATGAAGTCAGCCGTAGAGCACTACAAGGCTAAAGGTTGCATCCTTTACTTTCAAAGTTATTCATCCACCTACGGTCCTCTGTACAGGTTGAAGGAGGCGGTCGAAAGAGCCCGAGCCGAGGCCTCTCGTCATCTTCCGGTTTGGGGATTGGCAGTGGGAACCAGGCCAGATCTCGTCTCGGACGAGGTCGTCTCCTATCTTTCCTCTCTCTGTAGATCGGATTTCGAGGTATGGTTGGAACTGGGGGTGCAGACCACCGACGAGGACGGCCTGAGATGGTTGAGAAGAGGGCACGATCTGGCCTGTGTCGAAGATACTCTGAACAGGTGTCTAGGAGAGCCTTTTTCAGTGTCGGCACACCTGATAGCAGGTATCCCCGGTGAACGGGACGATCAGCTTCTCCGTTCGGCAAGGTGGCTTTTGGACCGTGGCGTCACCGGCCTCAAGTTTCATCCTCTCTACGTCCTGAGGGATACACCCTTGGAGGTCCTTTATATGAGCGGACGGTTCGAGCCCCTGTCGATGGATCTATACGTCTCGAAGGTCGCCGAAGTTCTGGTCCTGGAGGGCAGTCGCTTTGTGGTCCAGAGGCTTACCGCCGACGTATGGGGCGGACGTCTGGTGGCCCCCTCTTGGCTGGCCGACAAGAACGGGGTTATGGCGGCCATAGACGAGAAGGTGAGGTCGAGGCTTGGGGAATAGCGCCTCTATGTGTCATAATCTTAGAACCTGGGTTTTTCTCCCTTTATCTCGGTGGAGATGTCCGGGGCCGAATAAAGTCAAAACGAGGAGGTCAACCCGATGAGAATGCGCAAATTTTTGTCGTTTTTAGCCCTTTCCCTGGTGGTAACCGCTCTTTGCGGTGTATCCTACGGGGCGGATATGTCGAATTTTATAGAGGGTTATTACGGTGCTCTGGAGAGGTCCGTTTCGGACGGCAATCCGGAGTATCTCTCTCCGTTTCTGAACGTTGATACCGATTACGGCAGAGAGACCCTGTCCTGGGTCGTTAGACTCAGCCGAATGGATGCTACCGTTCAATTCAATAGGTTATCGGTGGGGCAGGTCGTGGATAAAGACGGAAAGACGGGCATTCCCGTCGAGGACGTCATGACCATCACATATCCGGACGAGAGGACCAAGACCTTCTCCTATCGAAGGATCTACGGTTTATCAGATGGAAAGATCGTGGAGGAGAGGTCCAGCTTCGACCGAATTTTCCCCGTTCTGAACGGTGAAAGTGCAGAAAAACAGGTTCCCATCGTTTCCTCCGGCAAGTCCGAGAGCCGGAAGGAGGCAGCCGTTCCCGAGTCGGCCATACCGGAGAGCTTTCTCCCCGCTCCCGAGGAGGACCAGGTGTCTTTTTTCATCCGCTGGAACGCCCCGATAGGGCTTTTCAAGGAACTGGCAGGTAACGCCGTTTCCGAGAAGGAGATGGACGAGATAGCCGATCAGATGCCTCCGGTCGCCGAGGGAGCGATGGTCCTCACGGTGAAGTCCGACGAGATCGCGTCTATCTACGGGGCCTTCAGATCCCTGGAGGACGTGGATCCATCCGACGCCATGAGGTTGACCGTGTCTCGCATGGCCGACGACGAAGAGGTGCTTTTGAAGCCCTTCGACGAAGAGCTGGGGAAGGAGCTCATTCCCCTTTCCATAGTGGAGTTTCCTGACGACGACGATATGCCCAGGCTTTACTCCGCCCTGTGGAAACAGGACAGGAGGACGGTGCTGATAGCCCTTTCCGGCAAGGGGCTGAGGGAAATGATCGACGTAGCCTCGGGACATGGAAAAACCGTCGACGCAAGCTGTCGTTTCGAGGGGGCTCCTCAGATTCTTATGAAGGCCTTCGTCTCCAACGAGCTGCTTCGGTCCGAGATGGACGATGAGATGGTCCTTTACGGCAATGACCCTCTGGATTTCGAGGTAGCTTTGATGGGAGGAACGGAGGAGGTCTCTCTTAAATGGTTCACCAACGCCATGGATCTCTTCGTCGATCCCACCGTCGGAGGAGCCCTTCTTCCTATAGGCAAAGACGTTCCCTTGTTGGGAGATCGGATCCTCGGTTTCCTCTCGGCACGATTGGCCAGGATCGACAGGGACAGGCTGTTCGCATCGCTCGGCAGTGGTCTGTCCTCCGGAGACATGGAGGAGTTCGACAGAGGGATGGAACAGCTTTACGAGGCGACGGGGCTCAAGGTGGAGGACCTTCTCGATCTTCTGGGCGGTCGGATCTCCCTGATACTGGGAGCCAGGAGCAGAAGTCCCATAGGAGACGTGCCTGGACTGTTTCTCCTGATGGAGCCTGAAAAATCCGACGTGCTGGCCAAGGTCGCAGAGGCCCTGCCGCGGATATATGCGATGGCCCCTCCCGTAGGGCTGAAAGAGCTGGATCTGGACGGTTGGAACAAGGCCTACGGTATGAACGGTATGGCCAGCGCGACGGTTGCGGTGGGAGATAGACGGTTGCTCCTTGGAGCTGTGGACTACGAGAAGATAGGTCTTCCCGGAAAGGTCCCTGCCGTGCTGGCTCCGATTCTGGACGAGGAGAACCTGGCGGTAGTGGCGATCTCCGTCGCCGATCTTCGCGAGGCGGTCAAGGATATAGTGGACGCCAACAGCATTTTCCTCCAGGACGACGATATTCGGAAAGGGATCGAGGCCTTCATGGAAGGGTCCTCCCACATATCGTCCTTTGTAATGAGGGTGTCCTCCAGGCGGGAGGGCAGTATCTCTGTGAAGTTGATCAGATAGAGGATCTGTATGACATCCCGCCTTTGCACGTTTTTAGCCTCTTTGTTGTTGATCTGTTCCCCCGCCTACGGATGGGACCTGAAATTGCCCTCTCTGTCCCTTCCGTCCTGGCTTACGGGGTCCGACTCGGACAGGTTTTCCTCCCTGTGGGACGAGGCGATGGGGGAGTTGGACGATGCACTGGGGCGTCTCGACGAAGCCGAATACCTTCCGGATGAACGGCTGATCGGGAACGACAGATCGAAAAACGACAGAAAGATCGACTCTATATTGGAGGAGGTCGTGGAGATACTGGGTGACTCGGAGGCCTCAAATCTTCGGACGGAGATAATGGCTCTGAGAGAGAGGATCTCCTCTCGGAGGGCCAAGTTGGCGTCGCTTCAGGAACGTAGGGTCTCCGCCCCTTCCGAGGGAGGGCTTCTCAACCGAGGCAAGGACGATCTGGACGAGACCATAGAGTCGGAGACGAAGGCCATGGTGTCCGACGAAAGAACCTTGGCCTCCCTGGAGGACGACTTCGTGTCTGCGATGAAAAAATCCGGTTTAAACGGATCGGACGAGAGCATCCGTGGAATGCTGGCAGGGGTTACCGCCGACGATATAGTGGCCATGCAGGGGGTATACCTCAACGTCAGACTATTTGCGGATAAGTTGACCGAGCTGATGGAGAGCGCATCGGACGATATCTCCGTGGCCAAGAGATACTACGGGATCTACGCCCTGCTGATCCGGACCTGTCTGGTCATGAACGAGAGATTCGTGGAGAAGATAGAGAACAGCTATATTCCGGAGCTGAACGACATGGAGACCTCCGCCGAAGGCCTTGCCGCTGAGATGGGAGCTCAGATGGACGATCCGTCTCTTACCTCCTCTCAGAGGGCTCTTTTGAGGAGCAATCTCGACTCTACCGCCATCACCCTTAGGGCTATAGAGGCATACAGGGGATATCTGGAGGAGCAGAGGGATTTTGCCTTGAAAAACGTGGATGCCTTCGGAAGGGATTACGGAGTGGCCTACAACGCCTACAGAACCATGAGGCTCGCCAGAGGACTGCTGGACCTGGTCAAGGCCAACAGGAAGGATTTCGACGCTCTGGCCTCTTTGGAGATTCCCGACGTGGTGGTTTTCTCCAACGATAGGCTGAAGAAGGAGTTTATCGCCATTACCGAAGGTCTGAAGAAATGAAAAATGCCCCTGCTTGAGCAGGGGCATTTTTTTCGTTTCCTCGGTCGGATCAGCGGACCTTCCTTATAGAGTCCACTATGGTTCCATCTCTGTATTCGACCACTCCTACGATCTCGTCGTCGAACTCCACAGGATCGGGAACGCCGGTCATGTTCTCTATCTCGGCCTTGAGCCGACCTATGTCCTTGACCGGCAGACCGGCGTCTTTGGCGAGCTTCGCCAGGTCCTCCCTGCGGGGATTTATGCAGATACCCCTCTCGGTTACTATGGCGTCCACCGTCTCTCCCGGGGTTACCACCGTCTGTACCTGATCCCTTATGGACGGTACTCCCTCCCTTATGGAAGGTATGGTTATTATCGAGAGCTTCGAACCCGCCGCTGTGTCGGAATGCCCTCCCGATGCGCCTCTGAGTATCCCGTCGTGGCCGGTCAGTACGTCGACGTTGAAATCCACGTCCACGTCCAGAGCCGCCAGAACCACCACGTCCAGGTCGTTCACGACGCAGTTCCTGAAGGGGTTGGCGTACCAGGAAGCGTCTATCTCCATGTGGTTGGGGTGTCCCGCCACCGACTCGGTGACGGCTGCGTCGAAGCTCTGTACGTCGAAGAGTGCTCTGAAGAGCCCCTCGCCGAGCATGTCCGCCATGTAGCCGGTGATGCCCCCAATGCCGAAGCCTCCCTGGACGGAGCTCTCCCTCATGTAGTCCCTGACGTACTTGGCCACGGCGAGACTGGCTCCTCCCGCTCCTACCTGGAAGGAGCATCCGTCCACCAGAAGTCCGGATGCCCTGATCAGGTCGAAGGCGTTCTCTGCTATCCTCAGGTTGACCGGGTCCTTGGATATCCTGGCAGGACCGGAGGCTATCCTGGAGGCGTCACCTAGAGAATCGACCACTACTATCTGGTCCACCAGGTACTGGGGAATCGATATGTGGTGGGGCAGAGGAGCCTCCACGAGGTTGTCCGTGACAGCTATGACGTGTCCGGCGTTTCTGGCGTCTATCTGGGCGTAGCCCAGGGTTCCGCAGGCGGATTTTCCGGTGGAGCCCGTCATATTGCCCATGGTATCGCAGGTGGGAGCGCCGAGAAACGCCACGTCCACCGAGATACGGCCTTCTTCGATGGCTCTGGCTCTTCCTCCGTGGCTGTGTATCATCACGGGAATCTCCATCTCGCCTCGGGATATCATCCTGCCTATCTCGCCTCTGACGCCGGAGGTGTGTATCCTGGCTATGGTTCCCCGTCGGACCGCATCGGCCACGATCTCGTGTGCGTCGGTCAGGGAACTGGGAGCCAGGGTCAGTCCCTTTATTCCCAATTCCTCGATGGCCTTTATGATTGTCGGAAGTACCGCGTCGCCGTTTCTGAGGTGATGGTGGAACGATATGGTCATACCGTCCTGAAGTCCGGACCTCTTAATGGCCTCCGCAAGGTTTGAGGCCAGCTTACGGCCTCCGAAGGCTCCGATCGTCCTGGTCCTCGCCTCGGGGGACCAGAGATAGGATCCGGCCAGTCTGGCGAAGGCTCCGTCGAAGGGGGCCAGATCTCCAAGCCCTGGGATGGAACGGGGAACCTCTCTCCCTATTGAGTTTACGATCGTGTCCAGTTTCAAAGCGATACCTCCATCCCGGAGAGCTTGGCCAGCTCGATGGTCCTGTTGGCCTGAGCCACCACCGGAGCGTCCACCATCTTGCCGTCCACCGCGATGACTCCCAGTCCCTTCGCCTCGGCGTCTTTAGCTGCCTTGACTACCCTTATTGCCTTCATGAGTTTGTTTTCGTCCGGTCTATAGGCCCTGTGTATCGTCCCTATCTGGGACGGATGAATGGCGGCCTTGCCGGAGAACCCCAGCTGTACCGCCAGACGGCATTCGGCCTCCAGACCTTCCTGATCGTTTACGTCGGTGAAGACCGTGTCCAAAGCCTCCTTACCCGCCGCTTTCGCGGCCAGTATGACGTGGCTCCTGGCGTATAGCAGCTCGATCCCCTCTCTGGATCGGGCTATCCCCAGGTCAGCCGCCAGGTCCTGTCCGCCCAGGGTAAGAGCCGTGACTCTGGGAGACGACGTCGCTATGGAGTAGGCGTTGATGAGGGCCAAGGCGGTCTCCAGCATTGCGTGGATCTCTATCGATCCCACCGGTATATCGTTTTTCCTCTCCAGCTCGGAGATTATGCGGTCCGCCTTGATGACGTCCTCGGGGGATTCCGTCTTCGGTAGCCTTATGCTGTCCGGTCCGGCAGGGACTATGGCCTTGAGGTCGTCCTCGAAAAATCGGGTGTCTCTGCCGTTTACCCTGACGACCTTTTCCACTCCGTCGAAGGGAAGGTCCACAAGGGCCTGGGAGACCAGATGTCTGGCCGCGTCCTTCTCGGTAACGGCGACGGCGTCCTCCAGATCAAGCAGTACCCCGTCGGCTCCGTATACGCTGCAGTTCTGTACCATCGCCGGATTGTTGCCCGGCACGTAGAGAAGAGAGCGACGAGGTCTTCTTCTCGTTGTCGTGATCATCTATTCAGCCGCCACCTTTCGTCTTTTGTAGAGAGCGTAGCAGAAGGATATGGCGGCCATGGAGAGCAATACGGCGGAGATGGGTTTCTCGATGAAGATAGCCAGGTCGCTGTTGGCTATGGTCATGGCGTTTCTGAAATACTGTTCCGTCGAGCTTCCAAGTATCAGAGCCAGAACCAGAGGCGGTATAGGAATTCCCAGTTTACTGAACATATAGCCTCCCAGGGCGAACACCGTTACCAGGACGAAGTCGAAGGCGCTGTAGTTCAGGAAATAGGCTCCCATGAATCCCATTCCCAGAATGAGAGGAAGCATGATCCTCTGAGGTATCCTGAGAAGCTGGACCAGCGGGATGGCCAGAGGCAGGTTTATCACCAGCAGAGCTATGTTCCCGACGATCAGAGAGGCTATGACCCCCCAGGCTATCTCGGGGTACTGGGCGAAGAGAATAGGCCCGGGGCGAACTCCCAATAACATCAGTGCTCCCAGCATGACCGCAGTCGTCCCCGATCCGGGGATACCCAGTGTGAGCAGGGGAACCATGGCTCCGCAGGAGCAGGAGTTATTGGCCGCCTCGGGAGCGGCTAGTCCCTCGATGGCGCCTTTGCCGAATCTTTCGGGAGTCTTGCTGAGCGATTTCTCCATGGCGTAGGACATGAAGGTGGCTATAGTTCCTCCCATTCCGGGTAATACGCCTATGAAGAAGCCCAGAGGCGAGTTCCTGAGCATGGGCATGAGACATTTCTTGAAGTCCGGCCAGGAAACCCATACCTTGCCTATGGTCTTGGAGTCTATCTTATGCTGTACGTTTACGTCCTTTATGTTCTTGAATACCTCGCATACTGCGTAAAGGCCTATCATGACGACCAGAAAATCCACTCCGTCCTGAAGGGGCTCAACTCCGAGGGTAAAGCGGTTGATCCCCGTCTGGGGGTCTATCCCTATAGTGGATATCATGAAGCCTATGGCCACGGCGATGAATCCCTTGAGAATACTGCCCTCCGAGAGGGTGACAGTGGCGGTCAGGGCGAACATAAGCAGGGAGAACATCTCCACCGGACCGAACTTGAAGGCGTAGCTGGCTATGGGTCCCGTCAGGAACACCAGCAGGATCATTCCGATGGTTCCTCCGATGAAGGAGGCGATGGCGGATATGGCGAGGGCCGATCCTGCCTGGCCGTTTTTCGTCATCGGGTATCCGTCGAAACAGCTGACTATGGCGGAGGCGTCTCCGGGTGTGTTGATCATTATGGAGGCTCTGGAACCTCCGAACATCGCGCCGTAGTAGACGGCGCACATCGTTATAAGGGCGGTGGTGGGGTTCATCCCGTATGTTATAGGTATCAGTATGGCCACCCCGGTTGCGGGGCCCAGTCCAGGCAGCATTCCCATTATGGTGCCGAGAAATCCTCCGATGAAGACCCACAGTACGTTGGTCGCAGTGAGAGCCGTTTGAAATCCTAGAGCCAAATTTGCGAAAACAGCGTCCATTCATATCACCTCTTCTAGAAGGGCAGGAAGCTCAGCAGCCCTCTGGGTAGGCTCAGCTTCAGGGCTATGGAGAACACTCCGTAACACACGCAGGAAAAGGAAACGGCTATGATTGCGTTTTGAACGAGCCGTCCTTTGTTAAGGATCGATCCCACTAGAACCATGAAGAGGATCGTCCCTATGACGTAGCCCAGATAGTCCAGAGTCTCTCCGTAGAATATCCCCAGGACTATGATGGCGAATATCTTGATCCATATGGGTCTTTCCGTCACGAAACCGAAGGAAAACGGCTCCCTCTCCTTCTTTCGTAGTTCCGCCAGGGTCAGCAAACCTCCGCATATCACGGCAGAGATTCCTATTATGTAGGGGAAAAGCCTTGGTCCTATCTCGTCTCCCGCTTTTACCTCCGGAATCAGGGTGGCCCCGTAGATATAGGCCAAGCCCAGGACGACGGAGAGAAGTCCGGAGATCATGTTTTTCGTCATTTCACTTACCTCCTGTTATTTGGATGGGCCAAAGTCAAAACGTATAGAGGGGGGTGGAAGAGAAGGACGGGGTGAGTTATAAGCCCCGTCCTTTTCGGCTGTGCTTTTGTCCCTGTCTACTTGATGAGTCCGACCCTCTTGAGGGTAGACTGGAAGTTTTCGGTCTGGTCTGCAAGGGATGCGGCGAACTCCGCGGGGTTCTCGTAGAAGGGGGCCCACTCCAGTTTTTCGAGCTGATCCTTCCAGGTGGGGGTCTCTATCATCTTCTCTATGGTCCCCTGCCAATAGGCGATCTGCTCCTCGCTCAGCCCGGGGGCGGCGATGATGCCCCTCCAGTGGGGGAATACCATATCGACTCCCTGCTCAACCCAGGGTTTTACGTTCGGGAGGGACTCGAGACGCTCTTTTGAGCTGATGCCGATTATCCTCAGGTTGTCGGCCTTGTGCTGCTCCATAACCTCGGCCAGGCCGATGGTGATGGCCTTGACGTGCCCGCCCATGAGAGCGGGGATCTGCTCAGCGGCGGTCTTGGGATAGACGACGAACTTGATCTTCTGGGGATCTACGCCGTATTTCTGTGCCAGCATGAGGAAGGATATGTGGTCGTCGTTTCCGAGAGCCGGTCCAACCCCTATGACCATGCCGTCCGGATCGGCGTCGATAGCCTCGAAAAGCTCTTTGCCGTTGGTCCAGGGAGCGTCCTTGGCCACAGCTACGGCGATCCACTCGGCTTGAAGGTTGGCGAGGACGGTGAAGTCCTTGTAGGAGAGAGGACTCTTCCCGAACAGATTGTTCAGTATGAGAAGGGTGGAGGTCGCCGCTATATACTCGCCCTTGCCTTCCTTGCCCTTGAGGTAGTTCCATCCGGTAGCTCCGCCTCCACCGGGTTTGTTGGTGACGAGCACGGGGCGATCGACCAGTTTTTCCTCTTTAAGGGTCTTCTGTATGGTGCGGCATAGCAGGTCCCAACCACCTCCGGGACCGGCCGGTGCGATGAGCTCGATAGGTCTTTTGGGAGACCAGTCGGCCAGGGCCGAGCCGGAAGAGGCTACGACCAACAGAGTTGCGCAGAACAATACGAAAAGCTTTTTCATGAAGCGTTTCCTCCCTTCGATTTTGGACGGACTTTGTTACCCCTCTTGTGAAGCTCTTTACCGTTCTCTTCCTACCCGCTCCTCAAACAAATAACCCCGTAGGGGGTCTCTCACATATAGTCGTGCGGTCCTATGTCCTCGGAGCATCCTATAACCTCGGTCCATATCCTGTAGGATCTGTCTATATGGCTTGCCCAGAGGATCGCCGCGTCGTCGGGTTTCCTGTCCGCGAAATAGCCGTACATCTGTTCTCTCGTGCTGTAGCTCTCGTGGAGTCTCTTTGCTATGACGATCCTTACGACTCTGTACCGGTCCAGCATCTCACGGTGGCTCCATATGAGGTCCACCACCCTGGGAGCGTGGGATGCCTCGAACATGGCCTTGTTATACCTCGCCACTATGAGGACGTATGCGTCCGCCAGGGCGTCCCCCTGTAGGGTGTTCATATAGGTCTTTGCCTGATCCAGGGTGGCCCTTATTCGGCAGAGTTCCTCCTCCGTGGCGTTGACCGCCACATAACGTACCGCCAGACATTCCAGCGCCTTTCTCAAGGCGAATATCTGAGCCACGTCCTTGGGGAGCAGGCCCTTTACCACGTTGCCCTTCATGGGAACCCTCTCTATCAGGCCCTCGGTCTCCAGTTTTTGAATAGCCTCTCTGACGGGAGTCCTGCTGATGTTGAACTCGGTTGCGATCTCTCCATCGGTGAACCTAGTGCCCGGTTCAAGTTCGCCGCCTACGATGGCCTGTCTGATGTGTTCGTAGACGATTTCCCTTACCGGCTTGATCTTTATTTCCTTAGCTTTAGAAAGTAATGGCATGTTCAGTCTCCTTTTTGGATCCAGGATGCTTGATGCAGAATCCATATCTGTTATACTATGCTCAAAAGGGGAGTTTGTAAAGTACGTTTTCTCACAAGACGCTATATATGCACGGCAAGGCAGTCTCTGAATGTTCAGCCTACTGTTTCCCCTTATTGGGAGGTCTTTTTTGTGGTAGAGATAAGGGAACTTTGTTTCGAAAGCGAGATGAAGGAGAGGGCCTCGCTTCTGGCCTCCAGGGGGCTTTCCGTACCAGATGGAAATGGCAGAGTTTTGGGGGCTTTCGATTCCGATAGGCTTGTAGGTACCGCCTCTTTGATTCGATCGGTCGTTCAGGGTGTGGCGGTAGACGATTCCTTCGAGGGAGAGGGATTAGCTGCTTCCCTTATCTCCAGGGTCATCTCTCTGGCGGTTTCGGAGGGAGTCGGTCACCTTTTTCTTTTTACCAAGCCGTCGGAGGCCCTCAGTTTTTCCCGTCTAGGGTTCAGGGAGATCGTCTCGGTTCAAGGAGCCTCTCTTTTGGAGTGGGGAAGTCCCGGTCTGGACAAATACCTTGTCGGCCTCTCCGAAATGGCCACGGGAAGGGACAGCTCGGCGGTGGTCGTAAACTGCAACCCCTTTACCCTGGGCCATCGATGGCTCCTCGAGAGGGCCTCCTCTTCTTCGTCCCACCTTTTCGTCCTCGTGGTGGAGGAGGATCGGTCGATCTTTCCCTTCGAGGACCGGCTCCATTTGGTGAGTTCCGGGTTGTCCGACCTGGACAACGTTACGGTGATACCCAGTGGACCTTACGTCATCTCCTCAGCTACCTTCCCCACCTATTTCACCAAGGGAGGGGAGGCGGAGTCGGTACACGCGGCTCTGGACATACGTTTGTTCGGTACTAAAATAGCTCCGGCACTCGGCGTTTCCAGACGATTCGTGGGTAGCGAACCGAACTGTCGTCTCACCGCTCTCTACAACGAGACCATGAAGACCGATCTCCCCCCTCTGGGAGTCGCGGTGGAGGAACTGTCTCGGATAGAGAGCGGCGGTGTTCCTATAAGCGCTTCCAGGGTTAGGGCTTTGCTGGAGTCGGGGGAGATGGATTCCATCCGCCCACTGGTTCCCGACGTAACCTGGAATTACCTTTTAAATCGATATAAAGAGAACGAGGAGTGATGGGCATGGAGTTCAGTTCCGCCGCGGTGGCAGGTACCCTTGAATCCAGCGATGTAATGGTTAGTTTCTCTCCATCGGACGAGGTTTTGGAGGTAGAGGTCGAGAGTATCGTTATGAAGCAAAGAGGCAGGAGAATAAGGGAGGTAGTCGACGAGCTGGTCTCCCAAGTCGGCCTTGATAAGGGTGTCCTTAGAGTTCAGGATAAAGGCGCCTTGGAGTGCACCCTGAGGGCGAGGATAAACACCGTTTTAGACAGGGCTGGAGCCCGCTGAGCTCCTCTAGTATGCTGTCCGACAGGTTGGCGACCTTGGCTCAGAGGGCTCTTATCCACGAGGCCGCTTCCTCGCCCAAACCCGGGTTGGTAACGTCTATCGACAGAGGAGCCCACCACGACATGGATTTCGGGTCCTTCGTTGCCAGCGCTTTGGCCTTGGGGCGTTTTTTCAAGCAGGCTGCCACTATAGGAACGAAGCTTCACAGTGAACCTCCGGAGGAATGTCTGGAGGCGTTGAGATTCGCCGGAAGAGAGGCGGAGTCGTCGATGGAGGAGGCCACCGGAGGTGTGAACACCCACAGGGGCGCGATCTTCTCTATGGGGCTGGCCGTGGCGGCAGTATCGAGGACCGTGGCTTTAGGAGAGGTCCCTCATGGAGAGGCCGTGGCGAAGGCTGCAGGATCCTTCGTGGCTGGAATAGTCGAGAGGGAACTGACTCCTTTGCTCCTGAGGCACGAAGAGCCCCTCTCCGCCGGAGAGAGGCTCTTCGTCCACATGGGGATCGACGGGATCAGGGGAGAGGCGGAGAGAGGGTTCCCCAGCGCTCTCGTCGCCCTGTCCCGTCTTAGAGCCTACCCCGATCCTCTATCGTCTCCCGCCATGTGCGACGCTTTGCTCTCCGTTGTGGCCTCGGGAAACGATACCAACGTGTTGTCCCGAGGAGGAGGGGAAAAAATGGCCTACCTGGCTGAGGCCGCCGAGGAGGCTTTGCGCCTTGGTTGCATGAATACCTCCGAGGGACGTCGCAAGGTCGCCGCCATGGAACGCTACTGTCTGGACAACTGGGTAAGTCCCGGAGGCAGTGCCGACATGCTGGCTTTGGCGGTATTCCTTGTCCTGGTGGAGCGAGAGTGGCTGATATACCCTACCGTTTCTCCCTGTACTCCCTGAGGATATCCAGTACAGCGTCTATGTCCGACGCGGTGTGGTCGCCGGATATCTGGAACCGTA
>NZ_JAKGUE010000008.1 GCF_021568795.1 Dethiosulfovibrio faecalis | reverse complement strand
GGGCGGCTCCCTTTCGGGAAGCCGCACTCTTTATTGTTTTTTCCCTGTTCGCTCGAGAGTTCCTTCTAACCGCAGGAGGTGCATCCGGCGCAGCCTCCGGAGGAGGAGCCCACCACGGCGGTGGTCACCACCAGGTTCACCATCCACAGGAAACCCTGAAGGTCTATAGCAACTACGTCGCCGTCGAAATCGATGGATTCGGGAACCCAGACGGACATGTCCCCTTCCTTCAAGACCTGATAGTTATCTCTGATCTCGGGAGCTCCGCTCTTCACGAGAACGGCCTGTCTGGCTCCTCAACCGGCACCTAAAACTCCCTCGAAAACCGTGACTTCCGGCCCTATCTCGAGGATTCTCTCCTTCGCTCTATCGGTTACTTCCAGTTTAAGGTTTCTCACAATCCACACCTCCATGGTATGTTTTACTGTCGCCATCATACCATGAAGGGGTATCCCTAGCAACCCCTCTATCGAAGAAAAGCCCGATCGGGGACGATGCCGTTTTTCGAGCACATATCGGCCATATCCTCCGGCATGGGAGCCCTGAGGGTCTTGGAGGACAGCGAGGACAGATCCCCGAACATCTCGGGAAAGGAAACAGAGAAGGCGTGCAGCATGGGCCTTTTAGCTCCTTTGACGCCGTTGAGAGCTCTGTCGCCGTATTTAACGTCGCCCAATACGGGATGGCCTATATGACTCATGTGAACCCTTATCTGATGGCTCCTGCCGGTGATCAAGGTCACCAGGCACAGGGAAAGCCCTCCACCGGAGGCCAGACGGCGATACAGGGTCAGAGAGCTCTGCCCCTTCGAATCCACGAAAACCTTGTTGGAGGATCCGTCCTTAGACAGAGGGGCGTCTATCCTTCCCTCCTCGGGTAGATCTCCGACAACGAGGGCCAGGTAGACCTTTTCCATCTCCCCATCTCTCCAGAGAGAGGAGAGGTCTCTGAGGGCCCCTCCGGTCAGGGCCAGCACCATGATACCCGATGTATTTCGGTCCAACCGATTGACTGCCTGAGGCTGAAAGGACGATCCGGGCAGGAAGGCCCTTGTCACCACCGAGTCTCCGCCCTTTTTGTCCGGCTGACTGAGAAGGCCCGCCGGTTTTGACACGACCCAAAGGGATTCGTCCCTATAGACCGTTACGAGATGACCTCCGGTCCTTTTAGCGCCAACGTCGGTTGGAGCGCTCTCCCACGGAACCAGTATCTCCTGTCCCTCGACCAGTCTCTGGTCGAAGGAAGCCCTGGCTCCGTCGACCCGTACCTGTTTCTTCCTGAAAGCCTTCATCATGGCTCCCAGAGGCAGGGACGGCCATTTCTTTCGGATGACCTTGTCCAATCTACGACCGTCGTCGTGTCGGGAGACGACGAAGCGATCCATCGGTCAGCTCCGCTCCCCGTCGGGGCGCCATTTCCAGAAACGACGCTGAGCCGAGTAGTTGAGGTCCGAGATGGAGTCCTCCGGCTCCACTCCGCCCTCGAGCTGGGAGACCGAGTCACCCCAGCAGAACAGCTTGAAGTCGAGTTCGTCCGCCGCCGACACCACCAGGGCCTCCGGCGTGGCGGGCAGCACGGGTGATCCGTATTCCCTGAGGCCGTGGTGGCTCAACAGGATGTGTCCCAGGGCGGTCCTGACGGTTCTGTCCAGCCCGTACCGTTCTGCGAGAGCCTCGAAACGGCTGTAGCCGAGGGCGATGTGATCTATAACGGTACCCTCCACGGTCATGCCGGGGCCTGGATTCAACACGTAGGCCTCCAGCTTCCCCAGATCGTGAAGCAATCCTCCCGCCACGACCAAAGACCGGTCGGGACGAGCCTGCCCCTCTATGGCCTCAGCCATGGAAAGAGCCAGCTCCGTCACCGTCACCGAGTGCTCGAGAAGGCCGTGCACATAGGCGTGATGGTGGGAGACCGCCGCTGGCATCACCCTGAATTTCTTCCAAAGATCGCCGTCCTTGGAAAACAGCTCCTCCATGAAGGAACGGACGTCCCCTGAACACCGATCCACCAGCAGGTCGAAACGGCGCTCCAGCTCCTTAACATCCACCGGAGAGGTCTGGACGAAGGACTCGGGCCTGTACTCTTCCTTTTCCTGATCGACCAGGAAGACCTGGTTGAAGTTGTACTGGTTCTTGCCCCTAAACTCCGAGACCTGACCCATAACGCCGATCGAGCTGCCCTTGAGGTTTCCCACCAAGGTAGAGGAAGCCGGATCCTTTATCTCCGACTTTACTCCCTCTCTGAAATCCCACCACTGGGTGTTACCCCAGATCTTGGCGTCCATCGAACCAGTTTTGTCCATCAACGAAACGGTCCAGTAGCTTTTGCCGTTTTTGTCCTTCTTCTCGTGGATATCCAGCACCACACCTACGGAGGAAAACTTCTCTCCCACCGGAAGGTTCTTTACATCCTCTACGCTCTTTCTGGTCTCTGCCATAAAGACACTCCTTATCTTTACGTATCGATTCTCGAGTATAGGACATGATCGGTCAAAAGGCTAACACCTCACCTATGTTTTTCTATGATACAATCGATGCACTTAAGTTTACAAGGGAAGGAAGGCATACCATGCTGAAGGTTAAGGACGGGAATAAAAAGGATATCGGTCGCGGACTCGTCAGGATGGACCCGGTGGACATGGACAGGCTGGGCCTGTCGGACGGAGAGATCGTCGAGATCAAGGGCAGCCGAAGAACCCCGGTGAGACTGCTGGCAGCGGACCACGACGACTGTGGCCAGGGAGCTCTCTTCATGGACGGGTTAACCAGAGGCAACGCCGGAGTCGCGCTGGATGACCGCATATCCGTCCACAAGGTAGTGGTGGATTTCGCCTTCGAGGTAGCCATAAGGCCTCTTACCACCATGCACCTCCTGGAGAAAGACCTCGATCCGTCCGGACTGAAGGAAAAGCTGAGCGGACTCCCGGTTATCAAGGGAGACAGGATAAGGCTGGTCCTCGGAGGGGGAAGAGACTGCGACTTTCAGATAACCTCCACAAAACCGGGAGGATCGGTCATGATAAGCCCCGCCACCGAGCTGGTAGTCGAAAAGCCCTCCGCCGGAGCAAAGAGCGACAAGGCTACCTACAAGGATGTCGGGGGGCTCTCCAACCAGCTACAGAGGATAAGGGAGATGATCGAGCTTCCCCTGAGGTTTCCCCAGGCATTTCTAAGGCTGGGAGTAGAGCCTCCCAAGGGAGTCCTGCTCTACGGACCTCCCGGCACGGGCAAGACGGTGATAGCCAAGGCCGTGGCCAACGAGACCGACGCCTGGTTCACCCATATATCCGGACCGGAGATCATAGGCAAGTACTACGGCGAAAGCGAACAGAGGCTCAGAGAGGTCTTCGAAGAGGCTCAGGCTCACGCCCCGTCCATAATATTCATCGACGAGATAGACGCCATAGCCCCCAAGAGGGAGGAGATGGGCGGAGAGAAACAGGTGGAAAGGCGTGTCGTGGCCCAGCTTCTGGCCCTTATGGACGGCCTTCAGGCGAGAGGGCAGATCGTGGTGATCGCCGCCACCAACCTCCCCAACACCCTGGATCCCGCTCTGAGACGACCGGGGAGATTCGACAGAGAGATAGCCGTCCCCATACCGGACAGAAAGGGCAGAGAGGAGATCCTCCAGATACACACCAGAGGGATGCCCCTGGCCAGGGACGTAGATCTTACCAGGATAGCGGAGGTCACCCACGGGTTCGTAGGAGCCGACCTGGAGGCCCTGGCCAAGGAGGCCGCCATGGCGGCCCTTAGGGGCATAATGCCTTCCATAGATTTCGAGGATTTTCAGGTACCCTACGATCGTCTGAGAACCATGGAGATCGACATGAAAAGCTTCACCACCGCCCTCAGAGAGGTTGAGCCCTCGGCGATAAGGGAGGTCTTCGTGGAACGACCTAACGTCACGTGGCAAGACGTCGGAGGGCTGGACGAGATAACCGAGGAGCTTCGAGAAGCGGTTCAGTGGCCCATGGAACACGGGGACGTGTTCCGCCGCTTCCGCATATCCCCCCCGAGGGGAATAATGCTCCACGGGAAATCCGGAACGGGGAAGACCCTGCTGGTGAAGGCTTTGGCCAGAGAGAGCGGAGCCAACTACATATCCATCAAGGGTCCGTCCCTCATGTCCCGATTCGTCGGCGAGAGCGAGAGAGCGATCCGAGAGGTCTTCCGCAAAGCCAAACAGGCGGCTCCTTCGCTGCTCTGCTTCGACGAGATAGAGTCTCTGGTCCCTGTAAGGGGCAGGGACTCGGGATCCGCCTCTCAGTTCACCGAGAGGGTCATAAGCCAGTTTCTCTCCGAGATGAGCGGACTGGACGAGATGGACGGGGTGGTGGTGCTCGGAACCACCGACAGAATAGACCTGATCGATCCGGCCCTTTTCAGCGCCGGACGATTCGACATGGTCCTGGAGCTTCCTATGCCCGACCACGACGGCAGGAAGGAGATTTTCCAGATACACCTTCAGGAAAAGCCCATGGCGGATGACGTCGACATCGACTCCCTCGCAAAGGCGACCGAGGGAGCCAGCGGAGGGGACATAGCCATGATATGCCGTACCGCCACCACCGCGGCGGTACGGGAGTACATCAGGGCGGGAGAGACGGGGGATCCTCTGGTGGAATCGAGACACTTCGCGGCCATCCTGGAAAAGAGGGGCCGGAAAACGTCGTCCGCGACCGAGAAATGAGGAACATCTAAAAACTTACGTCCGAGTCTCCGCGAAGAGGCCGTTTCGGATTCGCCCTATCCCGCCCGAACCGTATTTCCGACCTGCCTGTTTCGTACGGACCGCCTCGGAGGAGTTGAGTTTTTAGAGATGCCCATAAAGAAGAGGGTCCGGAGTTCATCAGACGAACTCCGGACCCTCCACTTTTTTATGCGACTGACGGCATCACACGCTCTGAGAGAGGACCGCTCCCAATCGGCGGATGCCCTCTCTGAGCCTGTCCTCCGGCACGTTGGAGAAATTGAGACGCATGTAGTTCTCGTGCCCAGGCTCGGCGAAAAAGGCTCCGCCCGGGACGAAGGCCACCTTATGCTCCTCCACAGCGACCTTGAAGACCTCCCTGGCGTTGACTCCCTCTGGGAGCTCCACCCAAGCGAAAAGGCCTCCGGCAGGGGGGACAACTACGGCTTCCTTCGGGAAGAACTCCCTAACCGAATCTATCAGAACCGACATCCTCTTTTCGTAGACCTTGCATATTCTCTCTACGTGAGCGTCCAGGTCGAACATCTCGTTGTAGGCCACTATCTGAGCCTGGTGCAGCGTAGAGGAACAGAGTATGGCGTTTTGTTTCATATCGCCGAACTTGGAGAGTATCTCAGGAGCCGCTATCATCCAGGCCACCCTCATGCCGGGAGAGAATATCTTGGAGAAAGATCCCAGGGAGATCACCACACCGGCACGGTCGAAGCTCTTTATCGAGGGCGGACAGGGCCCCTCGAAACGGAGCTCTCCGTAAGGGTTGTCCTCTATAGCGGCTACTCCGTATCGACCGACAACCTCGGCGAAGGCCTTCCTTCGCTCCACCGACCAGTCTATCCCGGTGGGATTTTGAAAATCGGGGTTCACGTAGACCAGTCGGACGTCGTCGATCTCCTTCAGCTTACGCTCGAGGTCCTCTATTATCATGCCGTCCGAATCGGTCTCGACACCTACGAACTCGGCTCCGTAGGTCCTGAAGGCCCCAAGAGCCCCGAGATAGGTGGGACTCTCGCACAGGACGACCGACCCCTCCTCCAGAAAGACCTTTCCCGCCATATCCAGAGCCTGCTGAGATCCGTTGGTTATCAGCACCTCCTCTGCCTTCGCCGGAGTGCCGTACTTATCGGTCATCCTCCTGGCTACCATCTCCCTCAGCCTAGGGTCTCCCTGGGCCGACGAATACTGAAGTGCTTTGTCTCCCTCTCGATCCAACACGAAAGCCGTGGCGGTCTTGACCTCCTCTACGGGGAAAAGCTCCGGGGCGGGCAGCCCTCCGGCCAGGGACAATATCTCCGGATCTGAGAGAGCCTTGAGGATATCCCCTACATCGGAGGAATCGCACCATTCCAGTCTTTTAGCGAATTTCATACATAATCGTCCCCTTTCTCGTTAAGGTATATCTAGAAAGTCACGTCCGAGTTTCCTCGGAGAGGTCGTTTCGCCTCCGCCCTGTCTCGCCCAAACGTATTCCCGACCTGCCTGTTTCGTACAGACCGCCTCAGAGGGCACGTCCTGTGCCCCCTCGGCTTGGGGCGACGTCCTGTCGCCCCATCCGTACTACACGACGGCAGGTCGGAAATACGGGTTCGAATGGGCTTCGCCGAAACGACCTCTCCGAGGAGTAGCGTTTTTAGAGATGCTCTTTAGAAATACCCTTTAAAAATATGAAAAGGCCGAAGCTCTCGGAGCTCCGGTCTCCCATGGACTTGACGACAAAATAGAGCTTTCGAAAATTGCAAGAATTATACACAGCTATCTCCACGATGTCAAAGCCAAACAAAAGACGATAGAACCTCCAACGAACGACGGACTCCGCCGGAGGATCGCCCCTATCAGCTCAGCCTCGAGAGTAGATCCCGTCCCCTCTCTATCTGTCTGGAGACCTGTCTGAATCCGGTGCCACCCAGGGTATCACGTCTGGCGACGGCGGCCTCCAGGTCCACCAGGGAGAGCAGTTTTTCGTCGACGTCGCCAAGAAAGTCCTCGAATTCCTCAAGGGTCAGATCGAACAGACTCTTATCCTCCCTGACACACCATCCCACCAGACTTCCGACCCTGTGATGGGCCTCTCTGAAGGGGACTCCTCTGGTAACCAAATACTCGGCTATATCGGTAGCAAGAGCCAACCCGTCGGCGAAGGACTCGGCCGCCCTGTCGGCATCGACCTCTATGGCCCTCACCAGGGATGGGAGCACCCCCAAAACGTGAGAGAGGACGTCGAAGGAGGAAAAAAGCCCCCTCTTGTCCTCCTGCAGATCTCTGTCGTAGGTCATAGGAAGACCCTTTAGCGTCACCAGGATATCCACAAGATAGCCTATCATCTGACCGGTACGGCCCCTGACGAGCTCCAGCACGTCGGGGTTCTTCTTCTGAGGCATCATGCTCGAGCCGGTGCAGAAGGCATCGGGAAGCTTAAGCCAGCCGAACTCGGCGCTGGAATATATTATAAGGTCCTCGGCCATGCGACTGCAGTGCACTGCGAACATGGCGGAGAAGCTAAGGGCGTCGAATATATAGTCCCTCTGCCCCACCCCGTCCATGCTGTTCTCGCAGAGCCTGGAGAAACCCAGAGCCTCGGCCGTGTACTCCCGATCCAGGGGAAGGGTGGAACCGGCAAGGGCTCCGCATCCCAAAGGACATTCGTCCGCTTCGTCCATGGCGAACTCCAGCCTCTTGAGATCCCTGGAGAAAGACTGGAAGTAAGCCATCCAGAGATGTCCCATGCTGACCGGCTGGGCCTGCTGTAGATGGGTATAGCCGGGCACGATGGTCTCTCTATGGGACTCGGCCCTGTTCAGGAGGGCATCCATTAGATCTACCATACCGGCTTTGACCTGGCACAGAACGTCCTTCACGTAGAGCCTCATGGTGGTACCTACCTGATCGTTTCTGCTCCGTCCCGTATGAAGCCTGGCTCCGGCGTCGCCGATCTTCTCTGTAAGACGGTGTTCCAGATTCATGTGGACGTCCTCGAGAGACTCGTCCGGGGTGAAATCCCCCCTCTCTATCTCGTCCATAATCTCCTGAAAACCGGACCTTATGGCTTTCAGCTCCTCCTGGGATATCAGGTCCTGCTTCGCCAACATCTCCGCATGGGCGAGGCTACCTCTTATGTCCCATCGGGCCAACCTCCAGTCCAGATCGAGCGACTGGGAAAAGGCCTGGACCTTGCGATCCGTCTCCTGGGAAAAACGGCCCTTCCACATGAGAACACACTCCTCTCTTATATAGACATAGCACGACGACGAAAGGGGGCTCCGGGCCGTCCGGAACCCCCTTGAAGAATACCACGCAAGTCTCGATTTATCAGCAGGAGACGGAAATAGACTCGTTTTTCTCCGGATCCTGTTTATGAGCCTGCTTCCAGGTCTTGAGAGGCAGTCCCCATACCTTTATGAATCCTACGGCGGCGGAGTGATCGAAGGAATCCTCCTCCGAGTAGGTCGCCAGATCGTGGCTATATACCGAGCTGAGGGATTTGAGCCCCGTAACGGTAGCCATACCCTTGAAGAGCTTCACCCTCACCGTGCCGTTGACGTTTTCCTGGGTCTTGTCCACAAAGGCATCTATGGCCTCCTTCAGAGGGGAGAACCAGTAACCGGTGTAGGCGAGTTCGGCGAAGGAAGCCTCAAGCCGCTTCTTCTCCGCCAGCACCTCTTTGGAGAGGGTCATCGTCTCCAGGGCCCTGTGAGCCGAGATAAGGGTGATCGCCGCCGGGCACTCGTAGACCTCCCGACTCTTGAAGCCGACCAGACGATCCTCGAGCATATCGATCCGACCCACGCCGTGGGCTCCGGCAATCTCCCGAAGCTTCAATATGAGGGAGACTCCGTCCATGGGAACCCCGTCCAAGGCCACGGGAATACCCTTCTCGAAGGTTATCTCCACGTTTTGGGGCTTGTCGGGAGAAACCTCCTGGGCCACCGAGATCTGGAAGGCATCCTCTGGACATTCGTTCCAGGGATCCTCAAGGGCGCCGCACTCTATTGCCCGTCCCCATAGGTTCTCATCTATGCTGTAGGGAGACTGGACCGAGGCTCCGACCTCTATGCCATGCTCCTTTGCGTACTCTATCTCCGCCTCGCGACTGAAATGCCAGTCCCTGACGGGAGCTATGACCTCCAACTCCGGATTCAGAGCCCCTATGGCTACCTCGAAGCGAACCTGATCCTGTCCCTTTCCGGTACACCCGTGAGCCACGGCGACGGCCCCCTCGTTTTTCGCCACCCAGGCAAGCTGCTGGGAGATAAGAGGCCTGGACAGTGCCGAACTGAGGGGATAGGTTCCCTGATACATACCGTTGGCCTTGAGAGAGGGCCAGACGAACTCCTGCACGAACTGTTTTTTCAGGTCCATGACGTAGGCCGCCACAGCCCCGGTCTTGAGGGCCTTGGCCTTCTTCTCCTCCAGATTGACAGACTGCCCCACGTCGGCGGTCAAGGTGACCACGTCGTATCCCCGCTCCATCAGCCAACATACCGCCACGGAGGTATCCAACCCTCCGCTGTAGGCCAGAACCACCTTTCCCTTTTTCTCCATCATCTATCCCTCCATATGAACTAGCATTCTCTTTATATCAATCCATAAACTTTAGTTGCCTATTATAGGGACTCCTATGGACATGTCAAGGCGAAAAAACTGAAAAAACCTCTATCGCCGGATAGATAAGTCGAAATTTTAAGTCATTTCACTTCTTCGTAGTCAACGCTATAATGGAAATAGGCAGATTTTCAAAAATAAGTCCTCTAGGGAGGCCAAGAACTGCCAGAGACACCGAATCGAACGGGAAGCCAACGCCGCTCGACGGAAAAGACCTCCGCATAAGACGGAAGGACAATCCCAGGGATTTTTCCCGCAGAAAAGGAAGGCGATCGACTTGAGTACCGTTTGGGAGGACAACTACAGCTACACGGCGAGAAACGTTCGTCCCTCGCCGGTCAGGGAGATGCTGGCGGTCATAAAACAGCCGGGCATGATCTCCTTTGCCGGCGGCATGCCTGCTCCGGAGGTATTTCCGGTGGACAAATTCTACGAGGGGGCTCACGTCCTCAAGGACGACGGCAAAAACCTGCTACAGTACGGTACGACCGAGGGCTTCCCTCCTCTGAAAGAGTTTCTGGCGTCCTTCACCGCCGAGAGGATGGGAAGGACCGTGAAAACCGACGAGATGCTTCTCACCACCGGATCCCAGCAGGCCCTGGAGCTCTTCGCCTCCGCCCTCATAGATAGAGGAGACTTCGTGATAACGGAGAACCCCTCCTACCTGGCGGCTCTGACCACCTTCTACAACCACGGAGCCCAGTTCCTGGGGATACCCACTGATAACGAGGGGATGAAGGTCGACCTGCTTCCGGGAGTCATAGAGAAGGCCCGGGCCGAGGGCAAGAAGGTGAAGTTCATATACACCATAGTGAACTTCCATAACCCCGGCGGATCGACCATGAGCCTCGAGAGGCGCAAGAAGCTGGTCGAGATATCCCAGCGGTTCGACATCCCCATATTCGAGGACGACCCCTACGGCTACGTCCGCTACGAGGGGGAGCACCTTCCTTCCATATTCTCCTTCGACGACAAGGGAGGAACCCTCTACGCCGGATCCTTTTCCAAGATATTGGCTCCCGGGTCCAGGATCGGCTGGGTCACAGGCAGCAAGGAGATCATCCGAAAGATGGTGGTCTTCAAACAGGCGGCCGACCTCTGCTCGAGCCCCATATGTCAGTCTCTGGTCTACGAGTACTGCCGCAAGGGATACCTCTCGGAGCACCTTCCGGTGATAATAGACACCTACCGCCCCAAGAGAGACAAGATGGAGGAATGTCTTCAGAAGTACCTGGCCCCCTACGGCATATCCTGGGTGAAACCCGAGGGAGGGTTCTTCTTCTGGCTCGATATGCCCGGAATCGACTCCAGGGAACTCTTCAAGAAAGCGGTGGACAAGAAGGTCGCCTTCGTGGTGGGAACCCCCTTCTGCGTTGACGAAGCGGCTGGAATAGACAAGGCGAGGCTCAACTTCACCTTCGTACAGCCCGACGTGATAGAGGACGGAATCTCCCGACTGGCCGAGGCCATAGGGGAGATGAAGGCCTAGGGTCTGGCGTCGAAGGGACAAGAAGGCTACAATCTAGAAGGACACTTAAGAGGTCTGCCCTAAGGGCAGACCTCTTCGTCGAAGATATAATAAGGAGGAATAGAGATGTCCGATACGATCCAAGGCCTTTTGAGCCAGTCCGCAAGGGGAATAAAGCCGTCGCCCATAAGGGAGATGTTCCATCTGATAAGAAAACCGGGAATGATCTCCTTCGCAGGAGGCATGCCCGATCCCGACATCTTCCCGGTGGAACAGTTCCACCAGGGAGCGGACATTCTACTGGAGGAAGGCCGGGATATCCTCCAGTACGGGGTCACGGAGGGCTACACCCCTCTCAAGGAATTCCTGTCCCGTTGGACCGCGCCCAAGATGGGCAGAGAGCCTTCGATGAACGAGATACTCATAACGTCTGGCTCCAGCCAGGTAGCCGACCTCCTCACCAGGGCCACGGTAGACAGAGGAGACTACGTCGTCTGCGAGGAGACCTCGTTCCTGGGCAACACCATAAACATGTACAACCAGGGAGCGAACTTCCTTACCATACCCTGCGACGAGAACGGAATGCTGGTAGACAAAATCTCCGACGCAGTGGACCAGGCCAGATCGGAAGGCAAGAAGGTCAAGTTCATCTACACCATACCCAACTTCCACAACCCCCTGGGCTGTACCCTGTCGCTGGAGAGGAGAAAAGAGCTGGTCGCCGTCGCCAAGGACAAGGGGCTCATAATCCTCGAGGACGATCCCTACGGCTGCGTCAGGTTCGAGGGAGACGAACTGCCCACCCTCTACTCCCTCGACGACGCCGGGTTGGTCCTCTACGCCGGGTCGTTCTCCAAGATACTTGCCCCGGGAACCAGGGTAGCCTGGGCTATAGGCCCTAAGGACCTCATAAGGACCATGACCGTATTCAAACAGGGTGTGGACACCTGCACCAGCGTGGTGGCCCAGGCACTGGTCTACAAGTACTGCCAGTCGGGCAACCTCGACGCCTTTTTGCCCAAGATAGTGTCCCACTACAGGGCGAAAAGAGACGCTATGGAGGCGGCTTTCGCAAAATATCTTCCTAAGGAAGAGGTAGAGTACGTTACCCCCAAGGGAGGCTTCTTCTACTGGCTCACGACCCCCAACATCAGGGCGGAAGACCTCTTCCAGAGGTGTCTGGAGAAAAAGGTCGCCTTCGTATGCGGCGCTCCGTTCTTCCCCAACGGAGGGGGCGAACACAGCTTCAGGATGTGCTTCACCTTCGCCTCGCCGGAGGAGACCGACCGAGGGATCAAGGCCATGGGAGAGGCCATGAGGGAGCTACTGGCCGAAAAAGGGTAACACGAGGAGGTCGCCATGTTCGGAGACACCATAGCAGCAATCTCCACGGCATGGGGGGACGCAGGCATCTCGATAATTCGGATGTCCGGCCCCGATGCCTTCGATTTCGCCGGGTCCCTCGTAAGGACCCTTACCCCGCCGGATAAGATGAAGTACAGGATTATGTACAACGGATCGCTCCTGGACGAGAGCGGAGGTTCCATCGATCAGGTGTTGCTCGTCCTCTTTCAGGCTCCCAAGAGCTACACCGGCGAGGACCTGGCGGAGATACACTGCCATGGCGGAAGCCTGGTGGCACAGAGATGTCTTGAGAGGTGTCTCCAGAAAGGCTGTCGTCACGCCGATCCGGGAGAGTTTACCAGGAGAGCCTACGAAAACGGCCGACTGGACCTTTCCCAGGCGGAGGCGGTAAACGGCATAATCCACGCCCGCAGCAACGAGGCGTTGAGGGCGGCCAACAGGACGCTCCAAGGGGAGCTATCCCGGTTCGTCCGAGAGATATACGACGAGTTGCTGGGGCTATCCGCCGAGCTGGAGGTAGGCATAGACTTTCCCGAGGAGGACGTTCCCTACATAGAGGATCAGGACGTCTCCGACAGAATGGAGACCCTTATTCAGGATCTGGGAGACCTGTTGGATCGCTGCACCACCGGTTACCTCCTGAGAGAGGGGATAAGGGTCGCCCTGATCGGGAGACCCAACGTCGGGAAATCCTCTCTCCTCAACTCCCTGCTCAGGGAGAGCAGAGCCATCGTGACCTCCATACCGGGAACTACCAGAGACGTGATAGAGGAGGTCTTCACCCACAGAGGCATCCCTCTGAGACTGATGGACACGGCAGGACTAAGGGAAACCCCGTCCGACGAGGTCGAGGCCATGGGGATAGAGAGAACTACCAAGGCGATAGACGAATCGGACGTGATCCTATGGATATTGGACGGAAGCGAGCCCCTGGAGATACCGGACAGGTCTCTGGCAGGAAAGCTATCGGGAAAACCCCACATAGTAGCCCTGAACAAATCCGATCTGCCCAAGGCCTTCGACGAGACGGATATAGCGAAGCTCCTTCCTGAATCCTGGGTAATAAGGATATCGGCACAGGAAAAGCGGGGACTTGAGGAGCTGAAGGAGGCCATAGTGGACCTGGTATCGGGAACGGGGACCCTAGACGCGGGACTCAACGCGACTGCCAGGCAGGTAGAGGAGATAAGGGTAGCCATCGAATCCCTGGCGGACGGAAAGGGAGCCCTGGACTCCTATTCGGATCAGACCCTGGCCGCCTCAAGCATCAGGGAGGCCCGATCGGCCCTGGAGAGACTATTAGGACTCCAGGACGACGAGGCTTTGCTCGACCTCGTGTTCTCTCGATTCTGTGTCGGAAAATAACTACTAATATGCAATTTGTAAAACCGGTTGTTTGAGTATATTATAGAGTGGCGGAGGAGGGTGAGCCATGGAAAAAAAAGCGAGAACAAACTACCCTATAAACGACCTTTTGGTCAGACGATGGAGCCCCAGGGCCTTTTCTTCCAAGATTCCCGGGAAGGAGATAGTCCTGTCCTTTTTCGAGGCCGCCCGATGGGCGCCGTCTTGTTTCAACGAGCAGCCCTGGACTTTTATCTACGCCACCAAAGAGGATCCCGAGGAGTTTCAGACCATGCTGGACTGTCTGGTACCGGGCAACGTCAGGTGGGCCTCGGAGGCACCGGTACTGGTTATAGCCGTGGCGGCGGAAAAATTCGCCAGCGGCAGGGACAACCTGTGGGCCTGGCACGACGTCGGGATGGCGGTTGAAAACCTCATACTCGAGGCCACGTCCAAGGGCCTGTTCGCCCATCCTATGGCCGGTTTCGATGGAGACAAAATCAAGGAGACCTACGATATACCTGAGGACTACACCCCTGTTACTGCCATAGCCATCGGATACCCCGGAGAGGCGTCTTCGCTTCCAGAGGATCTACAGGAGGCCGAGGTAGCACAGAGGGAGAGGAAAGCGGTTTACGAGTTCACCTTCCGCAGAACCTGGGGCGACAACAGAGGGGTTTAAAAAGCATAAAAGAGCCGATCCGTCTAGACGGATCGGCTTTTTTGTCGTCTCTATACTGCCTGTAGGCAGTTGGGTCAGCTTCTCTCGCAGAGTTCCAGCAAGACACCGCCGCTGGCCTTGGGATGCACGAAAGCTATCTTTGCGCCGCCGGCTCCGATTCTGGGGGTCTCGTCTATCAGGCGAACACCCTTTTCCTTCAGCTCGGCCAAGGCTTTCTCGAGATCGTCAACCCTGATCGCCATGTGGTGGATACCCTCGCCCTTCTTCTCTATGAACTTGGAGACCGGGCTGTCCTCCGAGGTCCCTTCCAGAAGCTCTATCTCCGTCTCCTCGATGGGAAGGAAGGCGGTCTTCACCTTTTGATCTGCGACCTCCTCCACTCCATGACAGTGGATACCGAGACTATCCTCCCAGAACTTTAAGGATTCCTCTATGCTCTTAACCGCTATTCCGATGTGGTCCACGACCTTTACGTTCACCACGAATCTCCCCTTTCAAGAACATGGATCAATTGTATCAGGTTTTTACCGTCCCGACACGGGGGAAAAGAGAGGACATTCGACCTGTTTGAATATCGTCGGACCTTATCTCAACTCTCCTCGGATGACTCCTCTTCCTCCTCCATCGGAGGACGGTATATCAACACGGAACAGTTGGCATATCTGGCCACCGAGGTGGCGGTGCTGCCGACCAGGAACCACTCTAGAGCCGACTGCCCTCTGTGCCCCATTATTATCAGATCTATATCCTTATCCTTGGCCAGGTCTATTATGGAGGTGGCGGGATTGCCCTCTTTAACTATTACGTGTATCCTTGCCGGGTCGTAGCCTATACAGGTGTTGCTCTCCTCGCTACAGGCGGACTTTATGTACCGTCTCAGCTTTTTCTCCGCTATCTCCAGTATCTCCTGGCCGAACTGAGGCGGGAGCCAGGGCTCGTAGCCCTTCCATAGCGTTGGATGGGGAACTATGTGGATGAAGCCAATGTCGGCATCCATCATAGCCGCCATCTCGTAACCGTAACGGACCAACCCCTCCGAGAGATCGCTGAGGTCCACTGCTACCAGTATCTTCTTCATATGGATCTCCTCCTTCCTGCCGCCGACGGATCGACGCTTTCCAAGCTCGGTCTCTAAGGTTATTATGGCAAGATAAAGGAGCAAACACAAGAAAGAATGTTTAGGAATAGACCGGAAAGGATGAACCGTATATGTCGCTTCCCAGCTATACCCTGGCGGCCATAGGAGCGGTGATAGGAGCGGTGGCGGGATCTTTTTTCAACGTCGTCGCAGAGAGGACCGTCTCGGAGAGACCCTGGTGGGGCTCGGAGAGGTCCACCTGTCCCAGCTGTGGTCAAACCTTGCAGGCCCTGGATCTGATCCCTCTGATCTCCTGGGTCGTCTCCGGAGGAAGATGCAGATACTGTAAAGCCGCCATATCGATGAGATACCCCATCGTGGAGCTGCTTTACTCTATGTGGGGGGCGGTGGCCCTCTACCTATGGGGACCGTCTCCGGCAGGAGTCGGGGCTATGGCGGGGGGATGGCTGATGATGCTCAACGCCCTGACGGACCTCGAGTCGGGCTACGTCTACGACCACCTGGCCGGGACCATCGCCGCGACAGGAGCGCTACTTCGGATTTTCGGAGGGACGGAAGCCCTGCTGGACGGGGCTATCGGCGCCGCCGCCGCCGCTGGGATCATAGCGATCATAGTGATATTGAGCAGAGGCGGAATGGGCTGGGGAGACGCAACTCTGATGGGAGGAGCGGGAGCTCTTCTCGGATGGAAGATGGCCTTGATAGCCACCTATCTGGGATTCATGATAGGCGGACTCTTCGCCGTACTTCTCTTGTTGTTGAAAAAGGCGGCAAGAAAGGACTCGGTTCCCCTCGCTCCCTTTCTGACCGCCGGGTTCATGGCAGCTCTCGTATGGGGACCCGACATACTGGGTTATCTGGGACAATCGCCCGGCTGGCCCTGGAGATGAGCCGACACCGTCTCCGCCATAAGATCCAGAGGTTGTGTAGAGGGAACTCCATCTAGGCTCCTGAAGGGATGATCGGCCCCGTCGATCACGGTAAAGTAACTGCTGGAGACCGATATCAGGTCGAAAAGCCTCCGACAGGAGAGCTCGTCGAAGGTATCGTCCTCGCTTCCGTAAAAGAAATCCACAGAGGAGACCTCCACGTTTCGGCAGGCCTCCCGGAGGACCTCGGGCTCACAGATGGAGCTCAGTACAGGCAAGGAGGTCTTTATGGAACTGCCGGACCTCAGGGTATCGCCGCTACCGGAGATGACCAAAGCCTCTACCCGGTCCAAAGGCACGGAGGGGACCTCCAGGCCAAGATCGGAAACCGGCTCCACCGCTCCTCCTGCGATCATTAGAGAGTCTATTCCACCGAGAGAAAACCCCCATAGGCAGATCCTCCCATCGGGAAATAACTCGGAAACCTTGCTTAGCCCCGACATATGGTCGAAAAGCTCCTGGCCGTATTTTTTTCCAGAAAAAGCGGCGTAGGCCCAATCGGACCGGTCGGGAAAATCTGACCTGTTCCTCTCGTCCCTGCTTGTCTCGACCAGACAGGTAGTTATTCCCCGTTCCGACAGTCTCCTGGCCAGATCTCCGTATTTATTGCCCTCCTCCAGAGACGCCACTCCGTAGACACCGTGAAAGAGACAGACCACCCAAGGGCTTCCCTTAGGGGCCTCGAGGACCTCGATCCTGACGGAACGATCGCCGTAACTTCCAGGCGCATCCACATAAAAACCGCTCATCTACTGGACACCTCCATAGGACGAGAAAACGGGAGAGAAGGTTTCCCTCCTCTCCCGGCTAAAGACGACAGACTTTACGTTTAATCTCCGTCGTATTCCACAGAGTCCTCTTCCGCAATGGACAGCCAGGCCTGCCAGTCGAAGCGGATGAGACCGCTTACTATGTAGACCGATATCAGGGCCAAGAGAGCCTTTTCCTTGAGGAGAAACACCACCGTGGCCACCAGGACCTTCAGGAAGAGCATCCTCTTTCGATCAACTCCACCTCTTTTAAGCCCCTTCAGATTGCTGTAGGAAACGGTGGAGATCATTAGAGATCCAGCCAAAACCACCATGGCCGCCATCGCCGCCGGAGACAAAGAGACACCGGCGATGGTCCAGGAGGCCAGAAAGAGCCCCCCCGCCGGTATGGGAAGTCCCTGGAAGGGACCGGGAACGTGAACGACGTTGAACCGGGCGAGACGAAGCGCCCCACAGAGGGCGAAGAAGACCGCCACTAAAGCCCCCCCGACACCGGGAACGGAGGACAACACCGTCGAGTAGACCAGTATGGCCGGAGCCACGCCGAAACTCACGACGTCGCCGAGACTGTCGAACTCCACTCCGAAGGCGCTGCTGACCCCCAGCATCCTGGCGACCTTTCCGTCCATGAAGTCGAAGAAGACGGCGAAAGCGACCAGCCAGGCCGCGGGGAAAAACTGCCCCTTCATGGTCAATATCAAAGACAACATGCCGCAGAGCAGGTTCCCGCTGGTTATCATGTTAGGGATGTAGGCCCTCCAGTGAATATCGTGGCCCTTCAGCTTAATCGGTCCTCTCATGGCGACACACTCCTATACAGGTTTTGCCGGCGAAAACCTTTTGTCCGACAGATGTCTTTAACTGTACACCTTCGGGAAGATAGACGTCAACTTTAGAGCCCAACTTAATCATGCCGAAACGCTGACCTCTATCGTATCGACCTCCCCTTCTGGTCCTGGAGACGATCCGTCTCGCCAGAAAACCGGCTATCTGGACCACCATGGAAGGCCCGCAGTCGGTGTGGAAGCCTAGGTAGAATCTTTCGTTGTCCTCCGAGGCCTTATCGGCGAAGGCCATCCATTTTTTGCCCGGAACGTATTTCATGTACTCCACCGTACCGGCCCGGGGAAGCCTGTTGACGTGCACGCTGAGAGGGTTCATGAATATGCCCACTTTGGTGGCAGTACCGGTGTAGGGATGGTCCACCGAAACTATCTCCACGACCTCTCCGTCCGCAGGTGAGACCCATCCCTCCGGGCCGCATTCGGGGACCCTGTCGGGGTCCCTGAAGAACCACAGCACCAAAGCGGCCACCGGCAACAGCAGAATCAGCGAAGGGATCCATAGGACCGTCCCCGCCGCCACGGCGCTCCAGGCAAGAGCTATGGTGACGTAGCCGTCCTTGGCGAACCTCATTCCAGATCCTCTCCGTCCATTTTAACCACGCTCAGATCCACCACCGAGTCCCCGCCGTCCAGACGGACCACTATCGATCCTGCTGCGGTACGGCCGAGTACCCTGATCTCCTTAGCCGCCACCCGAATCATGCGGCCTTTGGCGGTCATGACTATGATCTCGTCGTCCTCGGAGACGGACGTAGCGGCTGCGAGCAACCCGGTTCTGGAGTTGGTCGTCATGACCTTCATGCCGCCTCCGCCCCTGTGGTGGACGGTGAAGTCCTCGAAGTTCGTCCTCTTTCCTATGCCGGTCTCGCTGACCAGGATGGGACGACGATCCTCCGTGACTACCTCGCAGCTTATTATCCTATCTCCGTCCTTGAGTCTCATCGCCTTGACTCCTCTGGCGGACCTGCCCATGGGACGGAATTCGTCCTCCGAGACCCTCAGGGCCTGTCCCATGGCGGAGATCAAAAGGAGGTCGTCCATCCCGGAGGTGGGAAGGATCTGGGCTATCTCGTCTCCCTCGTCGAGGGTTACCACCCTGCGGCCCGCCCTGGTGAGGTTGTCCAGCTCGGAGGAGGGAAGCCTCTTGGCTATGCCCCTTCTCGTAAGGAAGAAGAGGAAACCGGCTTCTTGGCCTCTGCGGGTCTTCATGCTGACGACTCTCTCGTCGTCCTCTAGGGAGATGTATTTGCCGATGAGCTTGCCCTTTCCGGTCCTGCTCTCGGATATGACGTACCCCTTTATGGCGAACACCCTGCCCTTGCTGGTGAAGAGGAAGATGTCGTCGTGGGTGGTCCCCACTCCCATGAGAGACACCTCGTCCTCCTCCCTGAGCCTGGCTCCTCTACGACCCTTGCCTCCCTTAGCCTGAAGCGAGTAGTCCTCAAGGGGAACCCTGCGCAGATAACCGTCCCGGGAGAGCATTACCACGATGTCCTCCCGGGGTATGAGGTCCTCGTCGGAGCAGTCCTGACCCACCCTGTCCACGATCTTGGTCCTGCGATCGTCGCCGTATTTGCCCTTCAAGGCGACCAGTTCCTCCACTATGACGCCGTCCAGGACCTTCTCGCTGTCCAGGATCGAACGATACCTCTGGATATCGGCAAGAAGCCCGGCGAACTCGTCGTTGAGCTTATCCCTCTCGAGTCCGGTGAGTCTCTGAAGCTTCATGTCCAGGATGGCCTGAGCCTGGATCTCTGTGAAGCCCAGTTCCTCCACAAGCCGTTCCTTGGCTAAAGCGGCGTTGTCCGACCCTCTGATCAGGGCTATGACCCTTTCTATCACGTCTAGGGCCTTCACCAGCCCCTCCAAAATATGGGCCCTGGCCTCGGCCTTCTGCAGCCGGAACTCGGTCCTCCGTCTGACGACGGTCCTTCTATGCCCCAGGAAGACATGGAGCATATCGGTCAGGGAAAGCTCCACCGGCCGTCCGTCCACCAATGCGAGGTTTATCACCCCGAAGGTGTTCTGGAGCTGGCTCCTCCTGTAGAGCTGTCTTATTACGAGCTCGGGGTCGACGTCCCTGGAGACCTCGAGCACTACCCTGAGCCCCTTTCGGTCCGACTCGTCCCTGATGTCGGTGACTCCGTCGATGGTCTTGTTTTGCACACATGAAGCTATGGTCTCTATCATTGTGGTCTTGTTGACCATATAGGGGATCTCGGTGATGACGACGTTGCTCTTACCCCTCTTGCCCTCCTCCACGTGCACCAATCCCTGCACCACCAGGCGGCCTCGACCGGTGCGGTAGGCGTCTATTATGCCGTCCTTTCCGAGAATTATCCCGCCGGTCGGAAAATCCGGACCGGGCATACGAGCCATCAGCTCGCCGAACTCGGCCTGGTCTCCCGCCTCTATGAGATAACATATGGCATCGACGACCTCTCCAAGGTTGTGGGGAGGCATATTGGTGGCCATACCGACTGCAATGCCGGTGCTTCCGTTAACCAAAAGGTTGGGCACCTGGGAGGGCAACACCATAGGCTCCTTCAGGGATTCGTCGAAGTTGGGGCCCCACTCCACCGTGTCCTCGTCGATATCCTGAAGCATAAGCTCTCCCAGCTCCTGGAGTCTGGCCTCTGTGTATCTCATGGCGGCGGCGCTGTCTCCATCGATGGAGCCGAAGTTGCCCTGTCCATCGACCAGGGTGTAACGCATACTGAAATTCTGGGCCAGTCGAACCATGGTATCGTATATGGCCGAGTCTCCGTGAGGATGGTACTTACCCATGGTCTCTCCGACCACCCTGGCGGACTTCTTGTAAGATTGATTGTGTCTGAGCCCCAGTTCCTGCATGGCGAAGAGGATACGCCTCTGCACCGGCTTCAATCCGTCCCTGGCGTCGGGGAGAGCTCTCCCGACTATGACGCTCATAGCGTAGTCCAGATAGCTCCTCTTGATCTCCTCCACCAGAGGATGACGGATTATCTTTCCGAAAAGAGTCTGTTCTTCCATTAAAAAACCTCCGTAGGGGTAAATTTGAGAACCCCGTCTTTATGCGACGAAAGATCTTTCGTCGCATAGCCTATTTATTTTATCACGAAGGACAACGGCGGTGACGGGAAAGTCCCGCCACCGCCGCCGCCCCGTGTCGCGAAGAGATTGGAGGTAAATGCCCCGAGATGAAGGTCCCCCTCGGACCCTCACCGCGAGACAAGATTGGATTTAAATACCGAGAAATAAAGAACCGCCACGAAGAGAGCTCCTCCCACGATGTTGCCGACCGTGACCGGTATCAGGTTGTTGACGTATCCCCAGAGGCTGACGGCTCCGAGGTCACCGGCAGGAAGAGCCGCAGCGGCGACAACCGAGGGGTCTCCCTTCAGAAGAATCCCCATGGCCATAAAGTACATGTTGGCGATCGAGTGCTCGAATCCAGAGGCCACGAAGACCATTATGGGAAAGTAGATCGCCCATATCTTTCCTATCACGGTCTCGGAGCTCATGGAGAGCCACACGGCCAAGACCACTATCCAGTTGCAAAGTATGCCCCGAAAGAAAGCCTCCCACCAGGGAAGACCCATCTTTCCCGCAGCGATGGCCAGAGCCTTGGCTCCTATATCACCTCGCCACAGTCCAGTATTATACACGAGAACCGCCACCAAGACAGCCCCCAGTAAGTTGGCTAGATACACCCAAAACCAGTTTCTCAGCACGTCCCTCATGGGAAGTCGGCCAGCCATGACCGCAAGAGGCATAACGCAATTGCCGGTGAAGAGCTCCGCGCCGGCCAAGACCACCAGTATAAGCCCTATGCTGAAGACCGATCCTCCGATCACCTTGGCGACCCCGACCGAGGCGACGTCGAAGGTGGTCACAGTCATCGCCCAGCCCCCGAAAGCGACGTAAGCTCCGGCCAGACCTCCCAGGACCATCATCTGAGGAACGGACCAAGCAGCCTTCGTCTTGGCTGAATCGCATACGGAACGGGCGATGTCCAGGGGTTTTTTCATCGAGACACGTCCTTTCTATATTTTACGATCGGATCGGTCAAGTATAACAAAAATAACGGCTATTCGGGCGAAGTTTCCTCGATCGCTCCGACGTTCTCAGCCATATATTCCTTAAGCCACAGGGCTATGTTCGGGTCCCTCAGAGCCTCTGGGTCTCCTAAAATATCCAGGATCTCCACGCTATCCAGCACGAAGACCCTGCCGTCTATCTCGTGACGATATATCCACCGAACAGTCGGATCCGACATCAGGAGGGTCACGATCGACGAGGGAACGTCTCCCATCGGAGGAAGGTCGATGGAGTCCAGCCGAAAAGAGGCCTTCAAGGAGGTACCGACTCCCAGGCGAGAGGATAGTTCCAGAGAACCACCGCATAGCTCCGCCGACTGACGTAGAAAGGGGATCCCCAGCCCGACCTTTCTGGTGGTCCTTGTGGTGTAGAAGGGATCCACCACCTTGGCGCAGGTCTCCTCGTCCATCCCGTCGCCGTCGTCCTCCACCAAAAGGGTAAGCCAGCCTCCGGCACGATCCTCTACGAGATCTACCGTGACGTTACGGGCTCCGGCTCCTACACTGTTCTCAGCTATGTCCAATATGTGAAGGGACAGATCGTCAAGCATGGAGATTTCCTCCTTCCGTCATATGATAACAGACCGTCCACCCTCTCCTCTAAGGGCCAGGGCGACCTCGTCAAAAGTGGGTTCCTCCAAAAACATCAGAGAACAGCGATCTTTCGATATCTCCTCCAGTCGATGGGAATCGGACGACCTGAGAAAGGTTCGGTCGGGATAGCTCTCCCTCCAAAGGCCGATCTCGTCCGTCGTGACCCTGGGGGAAAGCTCCAGTCCGTCCACCGGGAGGCTCTTTGGCACGAAACCGAGGACGGCGGGATAGGAAAAAGCCGGTCTGTCCACGTGGGCCAGTATGGCCACTCCCCTCAGCTCATGGACCCGATCTACCACACGATCCACCGAACGATCCGTTCCCTGTATCAAGAGCCTGGAGACCATGTCGACCACCCCGTTATCCCGGTCTATTACGACCTGATACCCAAAGACGTCCTCTCTGTTGGGGACATCGGGCAGGGTATCCCAGACCCACTCCTGACAGACAAGGGCCGAGCCGTAATCGCCGAACAGGGCCACCACGTGAACGTCCTCGGCCGACTGGATCTCCATGCCTGGGATTATCCTTATGGGCTGACCCTCCGCCGCCCCCGCCAGAGCCGGGTAGTTGAGGCAACTGTTGTGGTCGGTCACCGCCAGTAAGTCTATGCCCTGTTCGACCGCTCTGCTCACTATCTCCGGAGCCCCCATCTCCAGCTCGCCGCAGGGGGACAGGACGGTGTGGAGATGGAGATCGACGACGAAGGGCTTCAAGGTCATTCCCCCTCGACGAGCCCCATGCCGTATATCCTGCCGCACAGGCCGTAGGCGGACATCTCCGTCTTCGCCAGGGTTATTCCCTCGGCGTCGCATCGGGCCACCAGGTCCTCCTCGACAGGACGGCCCGCCGCCACTATAACTAGAGGCATATCCCTGAGCACCGCCACGGCCGCCACGTTTACGTGGGAATGTATGGTTATCCATCCCCAGCCGGGCTGTCCTTTGGCCATGACGAAACTCAACAGATCGCCGACGACCATCCCGGACACATCCGCCTGGACGTCTCCGGCGGTCAGCACGGTCAACCCTAATTTATCCACTAGCTCATTCACCTTCAAAAGGGATCACCTCTTTCTGTTCAAAGCGTGAGGCGAACGGGACGACAGCTCCGCCACCTCCCGAGCCAGTTCGTAGATTCTCTCCCTGAGCTTGAATATGCAGTCCGTAGGCTCTCCGTTACCTCTGACCACGTCCTCGGCAAGGGCCTTGCAGGACGGACGCCCACAGGATCCGCAGTCTATATGGGGCAGCTCGGCGTAAATCTGGTTCATCTCCCTCAGCCTCACCATGGCCTGCCCCAGATCCTGGTCCAGAGGGAGTCTCTGCCTCGCCTTGAGGGGATCCGCTAGCTTCCATATTCCGATCTCGTACCATCGACTCACCGCCTCGGTCTCCTGTTCCGTCATGGTCCATTCCACGTCTATGTGATCCAACCTGAGGTGGGTCAGAAAGCGGGATTCCAGGTTACCTACCCCTCCGATACAGCCGAGATCGCAGGCACGACACTCTATGTAGTCGACCCCCTCCAGCCTTCCGAGCTCCAACTCCCTGAGGAGATCCATCGTGTTTCTGAGTCCGGCGACGGAGATGGTCCTTATAGGCCTATCGCAAAAGGCAGCGACGTGCTTGGCTTCTCCTCCTCTTAGCGACCATAGGAGATAGCGGAGATCGCCGCCGCAGGGCTCCACCGGTTGATCGACCTCGACCCCACCGGCCAGGAGATCCCTGACGACGTTCTGTATGGAAACGGCGTATTTCATCGAGCTCTTCGAACGTCCCTCCGGGGACCTGACCAGGGCCACCTTGGCGGGACAGGGAGCTATCAGGGTGACGTCGTCTCCTCGTCCCGTATCCTCCCGCCAGAGGGAGACCGCCGTCTCCAGAGGAGACTCGACCGACACGAAGCGACCGACCAGCTCGGGATAGTTTATCTGTATCAGCCTTATGACCGACGGACAGTAGGTCGAGATAAGAGGGAGACCCTCCGGCCCCCTCTTCTCTATTTCCTTGGCGATGGCGTAGGCGGTGACGTCGAAGGCCAGGGACGTCCAGGGAGTTATGTCCTCCAACCCCGCCTCTTTCAACCTGGAGCTGAACACCTCGGGGCAGTTGTAGCCTCTAGTTTGAACGTAGAAGGCCGGGTCCGCCGCAATAAGGGCGCTGTCCTGACTGGCCAGGAGCCGCCAGTTGTCCTCGTTGATCAAGATGGCCCTATCCTCGCACTTTCTAATGCATTCGCCGCAGTCGACGCAGAGTTCCGGAATGATCATGACCTTTCCGTCCAGCACTCTCATGGCCTCGGTGGGGCAGACCTTTATACATCTGGCGCATCCCCTACAGGCGGAAAGCTGAACCTTGATGCCGGTAGTCACCACATCACCCTCTCTCGAAACGCAAGGTGGCCCTCAAGGTGGTTCCCTCTCCGAGAGCCGTCTCTATGTCGAGTTCGTCCGAGTTCCTCTTTATGTTAGGCAAGCCCATCCCCGCTCCGAACCCGAGCTCTCTGATCCTGTCCGAGGCGGTGGAGTAGCCTTCCTGCATGGCCAGATCGACGTCGGCGATCCCTGGACCGTGATCGACCGCCTCTATCACCAGGCTATCCGAGGAGATGGAGGCCTTTATGACCCCTCCTCCGGCGTGGATCATCACGTTCATCTCCGCCTCGTAGACCACCACGGAGGCCCGCCTCGTGACGTCCGACGGTATGCCAAGCATCTTCAAAGTACCCTTCAGCTTGGTAGAGGCCTCCCCGACCTCCAGAAAACTATCGCCCTTGACGACGTATTCCTCAACGTAGACCTCCGTCATCTGGGACATCGCCTCTCTATCTCGCAGGGCAACATCCCCTCCCTGAAGAGGATTCCACAGGTCTCGAACATGCTTTTGTAGGAGAGCAAAACGGGCATATTCAAAGAGGAAGCCAGCTCCACAGCCTCTTTCTGCGGATACTTTCCCCTGACGAACACTACCGCTGGAATGTCCAGCATCTGGGCGGTCCTGACGATCTGTATGTTGGTCAGACCGGTCAGCAAGAGCGATCCCGGGACGGCGAAGGCCAGGACATCGCTCATCAGGTCGGCACCGTAGACCCTCTCGACCTCCAATCCCTCCAGCAGATCGTCTCCGTAGAGGACGTCCGCCTCTATATGCCGGACCACCTCGAGCAGATTCATGGATCTACCACCGCTCCAGGTGAAGCCTGTCTCCCGGATCGCCGCTATGGGGCCTCTTGGTCTCGGCGGGATAGCCCACGGAGGCCAGTCCCATTACCGGCACGTTACCCGGGACCCCCAGCATCTCCTGGATTCGGGCCCCTCCGTCGGAAAGATGACATACCCCCAGCCACACAGCCCCTAGCCCCAGGGCCTGAGCGCCTATCAACAGGTTCTCCATGGCGGCGGCACAATCCTGCTCCCAGTAGCGACGAGACAGGTCGGTCTTCTCCGTCTCGGCACAGATCGCCACGGCCAGAGGGGCCTTGGCCAGCATGGCGCCGTAGGGATGGACTTTCGACAGTTCCTCCAGGGTCCCTCTTTCCTTTATAACCACGAAATGGGTCGGCCTGCCGTTTCCGGCACTGGGAGCCGCGGCGGCACAGCGGACCAGGACATCTACCTTGTCGTCCTCTACGGGTCTGTCCTCGTAGCTCCTGATGCTCCTCCGTGCAAAAATGGTCTCCATTACCTTGTTGTCCATCTCCATGGCGATACCTCCTGTTCAACTTGTGGTTCTCACGAAATCGACGAGAGCCCTCAGATCCTCCAAAGTAGAGGCGACCGGACGCCCTTCCTCTCTGGAACGATTGCGCAACAGATAGGCGGGGTGGAATATGGGCCTGACGGCCAGATCCATGCCACCCAAGCTACCGCGGTGAAAACGCCCCCTTAGGGTAGAGATCCCCTCTTTGGTGTCCATGATCGCCTGGGAGGGGACGTTCCCCACGGTCACCACCACCTGCGGTCTTAGAAGGCCGACGATATCCTCCAGCCAATGGAGACAGGCCTTGATCTCCCCTTTTTTGGGGTTCCTGTTTCCCGGAGGACGACAGTGGACGACGTTGGATATAAACAGATCCTCCCGTTTAAGCCCAGCCTCGGCCATGAGATCGGTGAGGAAACGGCCGGAACGACCCACGAAAGGTCGCCCCGAAGAGTCCTCCTCCGCACCTGGGGCCTCTCCCACCAACAGGACAGAGCTGTCCTCCGGGCCCTCTCCGAACACCACGTTGTTCCTCGTCTCCCAAAGGGGGCATTTGCGACATCTCCCGACGGCCTCCTTCAGTTTCAACCAGCTCAAATCAGCCACCTACCGAAAGGGCGACCACCCCGAAAAGGATGGCCCCTATACCCAAAAGCTTCGATAATCCCATAGGCTCGCCAAACCAAAACACAGACACGGCCAGAACCAGAACGTAGACCATGGCGGACATCATAGGATATGCCACGGACAGGTCTACCCTGGAAAGGGCGGCGCTCATGAAGATAAAGGAGACCCCGAAAAGCGACACCCCCGCTATAGCCCAAGGGTTAGAGACTATCTGAAACAAGGCCCTCAAGGCCCCATCGTCCATCAGATCCCCTCTTCGGCCGAACCCCGCCTTCATCATAGAGCTACCGGCGGCGTTGGTTAGGGCCGAGCCGAGTATCAACATAAAACCGAGCCTATCCATAGGACAACTCCTCTCCCCTCGGATCGTCGAAAATTGCAAAAAACCTCGAGACCGTATATTATCGCCGAGGTCGTCTTTTCCATTATACACGGGGATATAAAACAGCTGAAACGGCGGTTGGGGGAATGATACTTTATGTTCAAATCTGACGTGAGAAACGGGATACTCCTTTTCATACTTTCCGGGGTCATGTTCTTCTCTCTTCTGGGAGGACACGGCCTGCTGGAACCCGACGAGGGGCGTTACAGCGAAATTCCCAGGGAGATGATCGAGTCGGGAGACTACGTCACCCCCAGGCTCAACGGGGTGCTATATTTCGAGAAGCCGGTCCTCCATTACTGGCTGACGGCGTCGGCCTTCTCCGTTTTCGGCCAAAACGAGTTCGCCTCCCGGTTCTGGCCGGCCCTGCTCGGGGTGCTGGGGGTCCTCTCGACCTACGTTATGGGATCGGAGCTTTACGGTAAAAAAAGCGGCTTCCTGGCAGGGACGATCCTGTCCTCCTCGCTGCTCTACTACGCCACGGCTCAGATCAACCTGACCGACATGCCTCTGAGCGCCTTCGTGACCCTCGCCATGATCGGGTTCGTACTCGCCCTTCGAAGGAACAGACGATGGTTGATATTGTTCTATCTGGCCATGGGGGCGGCGGTGCTGACGAAAGGGCTCGTAGGCATAGTCCTTCCCGGCGGGGCTATACTCATGTACATACTGTGGACCAGAAGATGGTCCATTGTGACCTACTCTCTGTACCTTCCAGGCATCGCCCTCTTTCTGGCGGTAACCGTTCCGTGGTTCAAGGCGGTCTGCGACGCAAATCCCGACTTCTTCCATTTTTTCTTTATCCAGGAGCATTTCCTGAGATACACGACAAGGCTCCACCACAGATACGAGCCTTTCTGGTACTTCATTCCCATAGTGATACTGGCGACCGTGCCATGGACGGGCTTCCTGGTGCCCTCGAGAAAAATATCGACGGATAAAAACGGCCAGACACCTCTGATGATCTGCTGGTTCGCATTCGTGTTCATCTTTTTCTCGGCCTCGAGCTCCAAGCTGGTACCCTACATGGTGCCGGCCCTTCCTCCTCTGTCCATACTGATAAGCGCCAGGGCGATCTCATTGACGAAGAGGGGAAATCTGAGATCTCTAAAGACCGCGTTGGCCTGGACCTCCACGATAACGGTCCCCCTGGGAGCCGCCTTGATCGCCTATCCTTTTCTCCAGGACGACCTTCCCCGTGATATCATGGTTGGTCAACTGGTCCACAAAGGGATAATATTGCTTTTAGGAACCGTTGCCGCCTGGATCTTCGCGTCCAGGAAAAACCTGGAGAAAACCGTTATATGCCTCGCCGTCACGGGGGTAATATGGACGGGGTCCTTCAAGACGGGATTCTCACTGTACGACCGGATAAACTCGGCCAGGGACCTGGCGATGCTTATAAAGCCCCATATCGAGGAAGGAGACGTCATGGCTCAGTACGGCCAATACCTACAGGGAATAACCTTCTACCTCGAGAGGAGAAACGTGTTGGTCGACTACGAGGGAGAGCTGGCCTTCGGGGCATCCAGAGAAAGAGATCCCCGATGGTTCATCGGCCTTCCCCAGTTTATCCGGCTCTGGAACGGCGGCGACAGGGTTTTTCTGATCGCTAAAAAAGAGAGCTACGACAGCACGCTGAAGGACAGGCTTGAACCGGCCTACGTCCTGGGAACCGACTGGGAGGGCGACAACGTCGTGATATCCAACAGAAAGACAGAGGAGGCGACAAAATGAGAGAATCATTTCTTCCCTTCGCCCGTCCCGACGTGGACGAGGCATCCATAGAGGACGTATGCGACTCCATAAGGTCCGGGTGGCTGACCACCGGGCCGAAGACTGTAAAATTCGAGAGGGAGTTCGCCGAGAAGGTAGGAGCCACCCACGCCATGGCGGTGAGCTCCGCCACGTCGGGACTGCATCTGGCCTTTCTGGCCTTGGGTATAGGTCCGGGAGACGAGGTGATAACCACTCCCATGACCTTCGTGGCGACGGTCAACGCCGCCATATGGACCGGAGCGAAACCGGTTCTGGCGGACATAGACTCGAAGACCCTGAACGTGAGGCCCGAGCTCATGGAAAAGCTCGTCAACGAGAGGACCAAGGCCCTGGTCCCGGTCCACTTCGCCGGACGTCCCTGCGACATGGACTCCATAGAGGACCTGGCGTCCAGACACGGCCTGGCGGTGGTGGAAGACGCGGCCCACGGCCTGGGAGCTTTCTACAGAGGGCGTTCAATAGGGTCGGACAGGGGGGCCAGACGATGCTCGGTGTTCAGCTTCCACCCGACGAAAAACATCACCACCGGGGAGGGAGGCATGGTATGCACCTCCGACGAGGATATGGCGGAAAGGGTCTCGGTCCTGAGACAGCACGGCATGAGCAAGGGAGCCTGGAACCGCTACGCCGCCAAGGGGCCCCCTCACTACGACGTTCTGTTCCCGGGATACAAGGCCAACATGATGGACATACAGGCGGCCATAGGCAGAGGACAGCTCCGTCGTCTCGATAGATTCAACAGCAGAAGACGTGAGATAGTCGCCAGATACATGGCCGAGCTATCGGACCAGCCCGGGTTGATACTGCCCCAACCTCAATCGGACGACACTCTCCACAGCTGGCACATATTCACCCCCTTCGTGGACGTGGACGTCCTCGACATAGACAGGGACGGCTTCATGGCGGCCATGAGGGAGCTCAACATAGGCACGGCCCTGCACTACCAGGCCTTGCATCTGTTCTCCCACTACAGGGACAGATACGGATGGAAAAGGGGCGACTTTCCAGAGGCGGAATACGTCTCTGACAGGATAGTATCCCTCCCCCTGTTTCCCGCCATGAGCGATACCGACGTGGACGACGTCGTAAAAGGGGTCCGATCCGTCCTGAGGTCTCATCTAAAATGACCCCGGAACTATCGGTCGTCGTTCCCGTCTACAACGAAGAGGCATCCCTGCCGGAGCTGTTCAGACGAGTCCTTCCGGTGCTGGACGGCTTGTCCAGATCCTACGAGCTGATACTGGTGGACGACGGCAGCAGGGACAGATCTCTTGCTATCTCCCTTAAGTTCAGGGAAAAGCGAAAGAATCGGGTCAAGGTAGTGGAGCTGAACGGCAACTTCGGCCAGCATATGGCCATAATAGCCGGGTTCTCCATCTCCCGAGGGAAGATGCTGATCACCATGGACGCCGACCTGCAGAACCCTCCTGAGGAAATACCCCGGATAGTGGATGCCATGGAAAGAGGACACGACGTGGTCGGCACGATCAGAAAGTTCAGACAGGACCCCTTGTTCCGCAAGGCCGCCTCTAAAATGGTGAACGCCGTGACCAACAGGATCACAGGCCTCAGGCTTCACGACTACGGATGTATGTTGAGAGGTTACGACAGGCGTATCGTGGACCTCATATTGCAATGCCGGGAGACCACGACCTTCATACCGGCCCTGGGGCAGAAGTTCGCCGTAAACCCCGTGGAGATAACTGTCAGACATTCGGAGAGGGTAAAAGGGGAATCCAAATACGGCCTGTTCAGACTGATAAGGCTTAACTTCGACCTGATGACGGGCTTCTCCATCGCCCCCCTCCAGGCCGTGACGGTTACAGGAATGACCGTTGCGGTCATGAGCCTTCTCTTCACCGCCTTCCTGATCCTCAGGAGGATAATAATAGGACCCGAGGCGGAGGGACTCTTCACCCTGATGGCGATAAACTTCTTTCTGATGGGGGTGACCATGATCTCCGTAGGCATAGGAGGCGAATACATAGGCCGAGTCTATCAGGAGGTAAGGCAGAGACCTCGCTACGTCGTCAGACAGGTCTATCAGGAGGAGGAAGAGCTATGAGTAAACCGGCCATAGCGGTATTCGCCTACAACGAGGTGGGATACCGCTGCCTGGAGACCCTGTTCGACATGGGAGCCAACGTAGTTGCGGTCGTGACCTACACCGACGACACCGACGAGGAAATATGGTTTCGATCGGTGGCGGAGCTGGCCAGGAGCAGGGGAATAGAGCCCTGGCTCGATCTGGACCTGAAGGACCAGGAAAACGTAAAGACGATAAAGAAACTCAAGCCCAAGCTGATCTTCTCCTTTTACTACCGCGACATCATACCGGAGAAGATCCTCAAGACCGCAAAGCTGGGAGCCTACAACATGCACGGGTCCCTGCTGCCCCGCTACAGAGGGAGAGCCTGCATCAACTGGGCCATACTGAACGGAGAGAAAGAGACAGGGGCGACGCTCCACCGCATGACCTCCAGGATAGACAGAGGCGAAATCATAGACCAGGAGGTCGTCAGAATAGAGGAAACCGATGGGGCCAAAGAGGTCTTCCTGAAGGTATGCGACGCGGCATCGGAGATAGTGGCAAGGACCCTTCCGGAGCTGGAGTCGGGCAGGGTCGTCGGAGCCGCCCAGGACGAGACCATGGCCACCGAGTTCGGAGGCAGAAGGCCCGAGGACGGCATAATACGCTGGTCCAACGACAGCCGCAGGATATACAACCTCATAAGGGCAGTGACCCACCCCTATCCCGGAGCCTACACCGACTACAGAGGCAGAAAGCTCTTCATCTGGTGGGGAAAACCCCAGGAAGGGGCCTCACTGGGGAAACCCGGCGAGGTGCTGTCGCTGGATCCCCTCACGGTGGCGACCGGACGGGGAAACCTCATGATACTGAGAGCCCAGCTGGACAAAGAGAACGAGATGGACGGACCGGACTTCGCCCGGAAAAACCTGAACGTAGGAACCCTGCTGGGACAGGGCTCCTAGGAAGACTAAAAACGGAGGAAATAAATGAAAGTATTCGTGCTAGGAGCAAACGGCTTCATAGGATCCCATCTGATAGAGAGAATTCTGGAGAAAACCGACTGGACCGTCACGGCCTTCGATCTGAGGGACGACAATCTGAGAGGATCGGACAACCCCAGGCTATCGATCAAATTGGGAGATCTCTACGAGGAGGATCGCTGGATAGAGGACGAGATAGCCGGCAGCGACGTGGTTATCCCTCTGGCCGGAATAGCAAAACCGGCCTACTACATAACCAACCCCCTTATGACCTTCGAGCTGGACTTCGAACAGAACCTCAAGATAGTCCGGATGTGTGCCGAACGGGGCGTCCGGATAATCTTCCCCTCCACGTCCGAGGTGTACGGCATGAGCACCGGAGACTGGCTTATGGAGGACGAGAGCCTGCTGATCCAGGGCCCCATAAAGAACAGCAGATGGATATACAGCTGCAGCAAACAGATGATGGACAGGGTCATAGCCGCCTACGGACAGGAAAGGGGGCTTCCCTACACCCTGTTCAGGCCCTTCAACTGGATAGGCCCCAGGCTGGACACCTTCAGGGACGCGGAGGAGAGAAAGGCTCGCTCGATAACCCAGATGATCTACGACGTCTCGATCGGACGACCGATAACTCTGGTCGACGGAGGAAGACAGAGGCGAAGCTTTACCTACGTCACAGACGGGGTAGACGCCCTTATAGCCATAATAGCCGACGTAAAAAAGAGCGCCGACGGCGAGATCTTCAACATAGGCAATCCCGACAGCAACCACTCCATAAAGGGGCTGGCGGTGGCGGTGGTGGATGCGATGAAAGACTTCCCCAAATTCGCCGAGGCCGCTTCGAAGGCGACCTTCGTGGAAAAGGACTCGACCGAATACTACGGCAGGGGCTACGAGGACGTACAGGACAGAAAACCGTCCATATCCAAGGCGGAGGAGCTGCTGGACTGGCACCCCCAGGTCGACTTCCACGAGGCGGTCAGGAGGACAGTGGCCTTCTATGCGAATCGCCCTTAAAGTCGACGTAGACACCCTGAGGGGTTACCTCGAGGGAGTCCCCCGCCTGCTGAGACTGATGGACCGAAGGGAGATAAGGGGATCGTTTTTCTTCTCCTTCGGACCGGATAACTCGGGCAAGGCGATACGACGGATATTCCGAAAGGGATTCATATCCAAGATGGTTCGAACCAACGCGCCGGGGACCTACGGCCTCAAGACCATGATGTACGGCACTCTGCTTCCGGCACCCATGATAGTGCCCTCCGCCCCCTCGATACTGAAAAAGGTCGCAAAGAGCGGCCAGGAGACGGGTATACATTCCTGGGATCACGTGAAGTGGCAGGACCGTCTGGACCGTCTGTCGAAATCGGAGGTAGAATCTCTTCTTCGAAAAGCCGGGAAGATGTACCGGGAGGTCCTAGGGACGCCCTCTCTGTCCTGTGCCGCTCCTGCCTGGAAGACCAGCCTCGCCAGCCTGTCCATACAGGACCGTATGGAACTTCTCTACGCCAGCGACGCCAGGGGGAAAAGCCCCTTTCTTCCGTCTCTGAGAGGAAGGGTTTTCCGAACCCCTCAGATACCCACGACCCTCCCGACCATGGACGAGATACTCGGAAGGGTCGGCTGCACTCCCGACAACGTCAACGACATCTACATGTCGCTTTTGACGGAGGGTCTGAACGTACACACGGTCCACGCGGAGATGGAGGGCATGTCGATGCTTTCCAAACTGGACGAATTCGTGAAAAGGGCGAAATCCGACGGCGCCGAGTTCGTGACCCTCAAGGAGGAGGCGGAAAAACTGGATACGGAGAAACTTCCGGTCTGCGAGATGATCCAAGGAGAGATCCCCGGCAGAGCCGGAGCGGTCTCGCTACAGGGGAGGGAGGTATATAACCTTGAGGATAGGGGTCGATCTGGGGGGACATAAGATAGCCGCCGGAGTCGTGGAAAAGGGCAAGGTAGTAAACCGGGCCTGGGAACCCACCCCCAGGTCCAGGACGCCGGAGGAGACCACCGAAGCGGTGGAAAGGCTGGTCAAATCCCTGAAGGTGAAGTCGACAAAATCCATAGGGATAGGGCTCCCGGGGATGCTGTCCCTGGACGGAAGATCCGTTTTGAGACTGACCAACCTGCCCCGATGGGAGAACTTTCCCATGGCGGAGATCCTCGAGAAAAAACTCTCCCTCCCGGTAGCACTGGACAACGACGGAAACTGCGCGGCCCTGGGAGAGATGGAATCGGGAGAGGCAGTCGGGATGAAGGATTTCGTGATGATGACCCTGGGCACGGGCATAGGAGGGGCTATCGTATCAGGAGGTCGCCTGATAAGAGGTCACAGAGGTCTGGCCGGAGAGATAGGACACGTGGCCCTGCTCCACCACGCCCCCTGTAACTGCGGCGGCGTGGGACACGGGGAGACCCTCTTCTCGGCGGACACCTTCGACCTCAGGTGCTCGGAAAAAGGGGTTCCGTCGGTGCCGGATCTGTGGGACCGACGGAACGACGAAGAGCACAGGGGCTTCTGGGACCGATCCCTGGAGGGACTGGCCTGCGTGATGATATCGGCGATACACCTTCTCGATCCGGAGGCCATCGTCCTGGCAGGTGGGCTGTCAAACCTGCCGGGACTGGTCAGGGAGCTGCGACCGTTCCTGGAGGAGCGCCTGGCCATAGCTTTTCGACCGATGCCCCCTGTTAAAATATCCTCTCTCGGAAAGGACGGTCCGGTTATAGGAGCGGCGTCTCTGACGAGCACTCCCTGAGATAGTGGGACAGGACGAACCCCGGAGCGGAGGACGAGGCCAACAGAGAATAACATCCGAGAGCGTGGATGAACTCGACGGGATAGTCCATCTGACTCCAGACGGTGAACCCCCTGCCGGCTAGTGAGGCTATCCCCACCCCGGCATAGCTGCCGGGGTTCTTCATGTCCCCCTCTGCCTGACTGCAGGCTATGACGTGGGGCTTGGGAAGCCCGTCGAAAGCGCTCTCCACCGCATGAAGAGCGCCGGAGGGGGCGTTGCCCGCTCCGTAGCCCAGTATGGCCAGAACTCGCTCCTCACCGGAAAGCCTGGGAGAGAAACCTGGCGTACAGAACAGCCAGGCCATCCGGCTGCTTATATTCCTCGCCTCTTCCGGGCCGTGGCCCATGGCCTTCTCCGCCAGAGGAGACAGGGTATGGGAAAGAGGCTGTCTCACAGTTCCCTTTCGGTCCTTCCTGGCCCATTCAGGGTTGAAGTACATAGGCTGACCGTTGGTGGCCACATAGGCGTCGGGATGAAGAGCCTGGGCCTTGTGGGCCCTGTTCCCCGGGATCAGCTTCCAGTTGCAGTAGATCCATACTCCGGAGATATCCGAGCAGGCCACCTGGGCCGCTCCCCTGAGGTTTACCGTGACGTCCTCCGGCATATAGTCCAGTGTGAGCTGACTGCCGGTAAGCACTATGGGCACGTCCACGTGGGGAAAACACAGGCTGAGCCAGGCGGACGTGTAGGCCATGGTGTCCGTTCCGTGGAGGATTAGAAAGCCGGTAGCGCCGTTCTCGAGCTCCCTAGCGATCGATGACGCCAGCTCGACCCAATGACCGGGATCCAGATCGGAGCTGTCCAGCCCCGGAACTCCCCAGGGTTCGCGACATATCACGTCCACGTCTCTGCCGGCGAAGAAACCGGAGAGATGCTCCCTTAGAGCGCCTACCACCGTGCTGTCCGGTCCCTTGCTTCCTCCCTCTCCGAAGGCGCTGGCTATGGTGCCTCCGGTGAAAAGCACTACAAATCTCTGCAAATCCCGTCACGTCCTTTTTTGCAAAATAAGGGTCCGGACGGATACGTCCGGACCCGGTTCAAACGATATAAGCCCCTACTCCACCAGCTCGTAGGCCTTGGACGGAGCTCCGCAAACCGGGCACTTGTCCGGAGCGGATCCTTCCTCGATGTGGCCACACACGGTGCACAGATAGTAGTCCACCGCCCTCCTCTCCGAGAGGTGCTCCAGGGCTTTTTTATACAGCTCGGCGTGGACCTTCTCCACCTCGTTGGCCAGGGAAAAGCCCTTATGGGCCTTCTTCTCACCCTCCGCCTCGGCGTCGTCGATGAAGGGAGGATACATCTCGGTGTACTCGTAGGTCTCACCGGCGATGGCGTCCTTGAGGTTGGTCTCGGTGTCGCATATCTTGCCCATGTTGCGATAGTGCATCTTGGCGTGAAGCGTCTCCGCGGCGGCGGCGGCCCTGAAAAGCTTGGCAACGGAGGAGAATCCTTCCTTATCGGCCACCTCGGAGTAGAAGAGATACTTTCTGTTGGCCTGGGACTCGCCGGAAAATGCCTCGGCCAGGTTTGCCATAGTTTTTTCGCCCATGATCAATTCCCCCTTGAAAAGGTTTATATACCCTCTCGGGGGTATTATATCATGTGGACTACCTCCGAGAAAATCGGTGTCTCCGCCAGTTCAGGGGATTGTCGCCGTAGGGGATAGACCACCTATCGCACAGGTCCCTCACGCAGAGAAGATGGATCACAGGAACCCCGCCACGGAGAAAACGGGAGAGCAGCCCCTCCGAGGGCATCGATTCGAAGGGCTTCGACGTCGTCCCGCCGGGGAAGGAAGCCGACTGGTCCGAGTCTCCAAACGTCACGGAGGCCCCTCCGACCCCTACGAAACATCCTACTTCGCCGCCGGATGCCTCGTCGTAAAGGTCCATCCTGACCTCGACGCTCTCATCGAGGGACTCCTCGCAGATGAACCTCTCCTCAGATCCAAGTCTAAAGGCCTCGTCCAAGGTCAGATCGCGCCACTCCGGAAACAGAGGAGCGTCGTATCTGTCGTCGTCTCCTCCAAGGGAGAACCCCAAAAGCTCGAAATCCAAAGAGCCTCTGTCCTCCAGGAGCTTGACCATGTCCACAACGTTGAAGCCGACCTGGTTGGCCCCGTACATCGACGACCCCAGAGAGCAGATCAGAAGGGGACGGAGCCCCATGGCGTCGCAGGCGGACAGCACCGCCACCAGCAACCCCGGAAAAGAGCCGCTGGCCCCTATCGCCACGGAGTCACCTCTCTTCAACCCCATACGGCGAAACTCGCCGACCAGAGCCGCGGCGAAAAGGGGGTTTGCCGAGGCTATCTTGTCCTCCAGATGGCCCAGGGTGGTCGTGAGAGGGGTAAACTCCTCTCCTATCACTCCGATCCCGTATGGATCCAGGTCGGGAGACGCCACTATCCCCAAGGCCTCTCTCTCGGACTTCAGGATCCTCAGGGAGTTCTCCATCGTTACCGAGGCGGCGATACCTTCGTCGTATCCCCATGAAAACGACCTCGGCAGGAGCGTGCTTCCCATAAGGAAACAGCATAACAGGACGCTACGAGAAAGGCCCCCCTTGAGGGGGGCCTTCAATAGATCGATCACGGCAGAGCTATCTCTCGAGGGGTCCGTAACCGATGAAGTCGTTCCACCACTGGGGATAGCCGGTGGTCTTGAAGTTCCTGTAGCCCAGAGCGTAGTTGCCGAGAAGGTGATCGCCCAGCTTCAGCCAGGTACGGTTCCAGTCCACTGCCCTGTCGTAGGCGAAGCGGGTCAGCTGGTCGATGGCCTGGTTCTTCTTGCCCTGTCTCCAGAGTTTAGCCGCGTCCTTCTGTACCGCGTAGGTCTCGGTAAACTGCTCCCTCATCTTGGGATCCCTGAGGGCGTAGATCTCCTCGATGGCCTCGCAGTAGCGAAGGGTGGCCATCTCCTGGACGTAGCTGTTGACCCACCAACCGGAGTCGCGGCGGAAGTCCTCGAAACGGGATCCGACCTCGTAGAACTCGGGAAGATTCCTCATGATCGGCCAAAGAGGGGTAAGGTAGGTAGTGTCGGGAGCGCCGTATCCGAACCAGCTGATTCCCTTGATCGGGGCGGGAAGCTTGGGATCAACCTCTCCGATGTGGACGTAGCAGGTTCTGTGCATGTTGATGGATCTCTCCCAGTCCCCCTCGCCCTTGTTGGCGATCCTGATGGGGTTGCCCCAGGGTCCGGCGGCAGGTCCCTCGGTGAGGTCGTAATCGGTACCCTCGTAATAATCTCCCTTGATCTTGAAGATGTCCCAGGTGGAGAGCTTCTTGTCGGGCTTCACGAAGAGAGGGTAGTTATGCTCCTTAGGGCTCTGCTTCAGAGAGGGAGCTACCAGTTCCTGAGCCCTCCAGACTCTCCTGGTGGAGTAGAGTCTGTCGTGATGGGGAGCGTAGACCTGGGCGGGACTGAAACTCTTCCAGTTCACGTTTCCCTTGATCCAGCCCTTGTTGACGCCGTAGGAGACGATATTGGGAGAATGCATGACGTTCTCCTTGTCGGTCAGGTCGATATCCCTGAGCCTGGCCCTGTTGGCGGACACGAAGAACATGTCGTCGGGCATGCGAACTGCGCACCACAGATCGCGGCCGTAGAACTCGGCGATCCAGACCTCGTCTCCGTCGGTAACGTTGATGGTCTCTCCGCTCCCGGCCCAGCCGAATTCCTCGACCAGGTCGCCCATGATCTTGACTGCCTCACGGGCGGTAGCGGCCCGCTCCAGGGCTATGTCCTGAGCCAGCCAACAGTCGATGATACCGTCGCTGTCCTTTACCAGGTCCTTCTTGATCTCCTCGTTATCGGTTCCGAAGGTGGACTCGCCCATGGCGACGCCCATCTCGTTCATGAAGGAGTAACGACTCTTGAAGTAACGATAGGTATGGCTGGCCTGGGGCATCTCCCCCATAACATCGCCGGGCTCGTAACCGTGATCGTTCATTATCAGCTTGCGAACCGATCCTTCCGGCCAATCCTTCTCCTCTATGATCCATAGTTTGAAGTTGGCACTGGTGGAATCGTCGTTATGGGTGATGATGGAAGTTCCGTTTACGGTGGCGTCCTTGCCGACTGCGACCACCGTACAGGCCGAGGCGACCAAAGCCATGGCCATTACCAGGCATAGCGCAACAGCAAGGGATGCCAGTTTCTTGTTCCTCATCGCTCACACTCCTTTGTATAAATCCGGTTATCTCTGCAAAAACTACAGCCCTCTAGCCGCTATTTTAGCTTTCTCGACGGACCACCTCCGTTCATCCCGATTTTTAGAAACTCAGTTCCAGAAGACCCTGGTGCTGTGGGCCTTGGCCGGATCGTGGAGATAATGGCCTATGCCGTTCTCCATGAGCCCGTCGAACTCGGGCCATTGAAGCTGTATTTCCTTTTCGGGGAAGAAATCGTTCATCTGACGGACCAGCTCGGCTATGGAGGACAGATGCCGCCCGACACGATATTTCATGGGACCGCCGAACTCTATATCGTACTCGGGAACGCAGTACAACAGGCCGTGCTCCGAGGCGGTCTGAAGGAACTCGTCCTTGCCCTCCATCATTAGCTCCTCGGTTATCTTACCGGCCACCCGATCTATGAAGGGCTCCATGGTCTCCATCAGGACCGCCAGGACCCCCTCGTATCCCTGCTCGGGAACGGGGGAGAAGTCTCCGACCTCCCTGTGAGATAGCCCTCTCAGGCTCTTGGGACTGGCCTCGCACTTCATCGGAAAGGTGGTGGCGCTGAGATCCATAGCCGCCATCATGGCAACGTCCAGAGCCCTGTCGTGGGCCACGTAGGTGCTAACCACCGGATACATCAACGACGCCTCGTGGGTATCGCAGTACAGGTCTGCCTTTTCCTTCCTTATCAGCTCCATGACGGCGTAGGCCAGCTGTTCCGTAAGGTTACCGTCGGGACGACCGGGATATGTCCTGTTGAGGTTCCTGGCGTCGGTGTACGCCAGGTTCTGCTTGGACGGATAGTGGACGTAGGTGAAGGGATCGGGCCACTGGTCCAGAGGATCGGTGGATCGATCTCCTATACGGTAGGCCCTGGGGCCGTGTTCGGTCTGCACGTGCAGAAACTTGGGATAGGCGTTGCCCAGCATGCCTACCTTGGAAGCGCTCAGGTTGGTGTGAGGAATTATGAACACCCTTCCCTTGGAGACGGAGATGTTCTCCATAGCCACATAGGCCGCCAGCATGGTGGCAGGTTCGTAGGGATGGGTCCCGCCTAAAAAGACCAGGGTCCCTCCTGGCACGCCCGAGTCGAACAGGTAGACAGGCGTGTCCACTCCCGTTCCCTTTATGCCCTCGAAATAATCGCTGAGCATCACCTTCTCGGTGAAGGCATCCGACACGACCACGGGTTCTTTGAAGTTTCGAAGCTCCATAAACTCCTTGGCGCCCAGAAAAGCGATAACCGCAACTATAGCCAGCACCGCTAGCTTTCTCTTTACCCCTGGGATCTCTCTTCTCTTCATCAAAACCACCTTACTTTATGTGAAGAACCCTGAGGACGAAGGGTATAAGGGTATAGGCATACACCACATCGTATATCAGGCTAGTCCTGGTCTTCCTGAAGAAGAGGTTCCTTAGAAGCAGGAGTCCGAAAAAGGCGACTATAACGTAGTAGATCTGATGGATAACCTGGTTCAGCACCGTCGTCATGATCTTCTCCTCCTCACCGGATCACTAAAAACTTGAACGCGTTGGCGTTGATCAACATGAACAACGCGACCAGCCCCATGAACAGGGCCGGGACGAAAATCCCCTTGAGGAAGGACATATAGCTGCCCTCGTAGCCCGACACCTCTATGGCAACCCTGCCGGATATCCTAGAGGGAGGAAGACAATCTCCAATAGGAAACATCAGGCTCAGAGCCGTCGCCACTATGGTCACGTTGAACCCGACGGAGTTGAAGAGGAATATCATGGGAGTTCCCAGTATTATGGCGCTTCCGTAGCTAAGCGACCCCTGGGCCATCGGAAGCACGAAAAGGGCCGTCAGATATATGAAGATGGTCGGAAGGGTAACGAAGGTTATGGCTATAAGCCCTCTTACCCCGGTCGCGGTCATTATATTGACCAGCACCCCTACGCTGATGACAGTGGCCAACAGGGGGAAGACCTGCTCCATCGTCTCCAGAACGGTATCTCCCCATTCTCCGACTGAACGCTTGATCGGAGAACAAAGCACGGCCACCCCCGCGGAGATGAGAAAGTTGAGAGGCAGTCCGACGGTGGGAACGCTGAAGGCCATGTACTTGGACAGAAGGACTATCACCAAAAAGGTGAGCATCGGAGCCAGTATACGGAACCAGTTCATGCCTTCCGGAGGAACCGGTAGCTCCTCCAGGATCTTCTCCTTGGGCTCGGGCTCTCCTCCTCTGAGAAGATAGACCACGGTGAAGACGGTTATAACAAAGATGGGGGCCAGAAGGGGAACGGAGAACCCCACGTAGGGCATGTTCGCCTGGGCGGCCATCAACATGGCCCAGAGGTTTATGGGAGGAGCCACAGCGGCCAACATGGAGGTCACGTATATGAAGGCGGTGGTCCTGACCGACGTGATTCCCATATAGCGAAGGACCGTGGCGATCATTCCTCCTACGACGAACATCGACACGCTTCCCGCACCGGTGAGAGCACCGGGGATCAGCATTATCACGGCCAATATGGAGAAAAGCATCCACTTGCGATGGTAGAAACGATCCACCATCTTGCGAACCAGGGCGTTCATGGCCCCTGTAGCGGAGTACATGTTGATGAAGACCGAGGCCGTGATGAATATTAGCCCCACGTCGAAATAGGTGAAGGTTCCCTCCACTAGAAGCCTGACGGGAAACCACAGCCGTCCCGCCAGGGCTCCGGCTATAGCTGTGATTACCATGGAGATCTCCGGCGATTTGAGCTTCCAGCTGCAAAGGGTGAAGACCACCGCCATCACCGCCAGGACCATGGAAGTCTCGGCGTACATAGACAAAATCGACTTCCCCCCTGGCTACTTCGAGTACATATCCTTGACCACGTTCATAAAGTCGATGGTCTCGTCTATGATGGTCAGGGGAGCTCCGTTGGCCTTGGCCAACTCGGTGAAACGTCCGTCCGAGTTGCTGTCGTTCTTGACTATGAAGCCCTGGGCGTAGGGGGCTATGGCGTCGATGGAACGCTCGTCGGCGCTGCCGGGCTTTCCTCTCCTGGCCTTACCCTCTATGTGGGCCGCTATGACCTGGATTCCCTCTTTCTTACAGGCCTCCATTATGGCTCCAAGCCTGTCGATCTCGTCGTCGATGGTGATACCAGAGGCGCCGAGCCCCTTGGCGGACGAACCTATCACAACGAGAACGGTCTTATAGCCACCGGACAGAATGTCCTCCGGCGTGGGCTCGGCGTTGTAGGTAATGTCCTTCACAGCCTTGGACCGGCTGACTAGAAGCCGCCCCATCTTGCCTCCCGGTCCCTGCCCGGCGTTGGTGATCAGAAGGGGCTCATCGCCCTTCAAAGGCGCGTCGCCGGTGACCGCCGCCATGGCGGAACCGACGAAAAGCGAAAACAACGAAACGAGAACAGCTAGTACTACGGCGTTTCTTCTCATAAAAACCAACCTCCCCAAAAGGATAAACGAAAAAATTTCTATCGCTATATCTGTTTAGATTATCCCTTTTCACCCTGCGGGGTCAACGATACACATCTGTTTTTTCAGAACAAAAAGCAGGCAAATGACGCCAACTGACAGCAACAGACACAAAAAACAAAAATCAGAGGGACCTCTATGAAAAAAGGAATCCCTCTGATTTCATGGTCTAGCCTATTAAGTTATATTTTGTTCCTAAGAGTTTCGCCTTCGTGGGAAAATCTTGAGAAGAACAGGACCGCTCCGAGATAGACCGCCACCCCCGCCAGAGATAGAAAGATAGACCGTCTCCCGACGTTACCTCTTACAGGCTCGGAGTCGAATGGGACCCCCTCCGCCAGGGCCAGTTCTCTCAGGTTGAGGAGATGGATGACGGTATAGCCCCCCTTCAGAGACCTGCCTATGACCCCGTCTCCTCCCTGGGCTCCGGGCTTGGAGATGCCGGGAGGAAGGGAAAGAACCGCAGGATCGTCTCCCATATTGGCACTTGATCCGCCTATGGAGATCACCACCTCGGGCCTTACCCGACCGATGAAATCCATCTTCCAGTCTACGACCTCTTCCTTGGAGGACGAGGACAGCACGGGAACTCCTGCCTCTCTGGCGGAGGACGTCATTATGTCTACCCCCTCGGGGGAGATACCCGATCCCACCTCGCCGCCCCCCCCCAGGGTATAGCAGTAGGCTCTCGTGCTGAGGAATCCTCTTTTTCTGAGCTCCTTCGCCATGGTGGGCCAAGGGGCCTTGGGATCGTTGCATCCCCAGGTGGAGGATCCCAGAGAGACCACCAGATGCACGTCCAGGTCGTAGAACTCCGACGCCATCAGCATGTTCAACAGCAAGCCGGGGAAGGAGGAAGAGGACATTATCACCACCGAATCCCCCGCCGAAAGCCCAAGAGATCGAAACCATCGAAGAAAGACGACGGCCCAATCGGGATGACAGGCGGTCCTCTTGGAAGGGAGGCTGCCGAGGGTAGTCGACAGAGGGCTCCACTCCAGGCCTATGAGCCCCAGGTTCCATGGATCGTCGGAGATGGAAGGGAAGGACCCGATGGACCGCCGCCAGTCGGCCACCGACGTCGCCGCCTCTCTCACGCCGGACCAGAGCCGCTCCTCCTCCATCGAAAGCCCGTCGCCTCCGACGAGATATATCAAGGCCATGACCCCTGTAAGCATCAGCAGAGACAGTACGCGACGACGGGAGCGTCTTCTGAGTCTGTCCCTGTAGTCTCCAAGATCGAAGGTCACGACAGATAACCCCCTATCGCAGACACCACGGAGAAGGCCATGGATGTGGCGAAGGCGGCGGAGAAGGAGGATGTCAGGGTCGCAAGAGGTCCTTGCCTCTGAAAATCGGCTGCCATCAACCCAGGAACCGCCCACCCCAACCACAGGGCTCCCGGATCGGAAAAACCTCCCAGGATCATCTTTACCAGAAGGGCCACCGCCATGGAGAGGGCGATTCTCTGTCGACCGTAGACGACGAAGACCCTGGAGAGACCCTCCATGACGGTCCAGACGACGAAGGCCGCCGCCAGGGCCCATAGTATCCTAACCGGGCTCCCCAGAGACATGGCCAGGACTCCGGGAGTTATAACCCCGCCGCAGGAGAGTCCGGTCCTCTCGTAGAAGTACATGCCTAGCAGGATCCCGATCAACAGGAGCCAAAGAGAGCTTTCCATCAAGACATCCTCTCCAGAATAATTTTGGCGTCCAGTGGCAGGCCGTGGACGACGTTGCCGCATCCGAAGACCAATCCCGCCCGGGACACCAGGGCTATAAGGTCCTCCGGCCTGTCGAGACCGACATAACGGGCTCCTCCACTTCGAAAAAAAGGCCTGTCCCCTATCACTATGCGGTCCCTCCAGCTCTCTTTCTCGATCCAGGGAGCGAACACCCTGAGACGGTTGCCCCTGTCCCTTCGATGGTTGAAGAGTACCGTTACGTCCTCCCTCCTCCATCCCAGAGAGGAGAAAAGCGACTCGGTCGACACCACGTCGTTGGCGGAAAAGGCGAAGGCCAGTTTTCCCCCTCCCGCGTCCAGCACGGTGAAGTCGGCCAGATCGGGAGGAAGAGATTTTATCCCCTCCGTCACCTCCGGACCCTCTACCCCCGAAAGACGACAGGCCTCCAGAGCCAAGGCTTCGTTGGAGACCCGATAAGAACGCGGCTCCGGAAACTCCGAAACCACGGTTGTCATGCAGCCCTTATCCTTCAACAAGGCCCGAACGAGAGGCCTATCCGCATCCGACCCCAAAAGGACCCTGCCTCCTAGAATCCCCTTACAGAGGGCGACGGAGGCGGAATCCTCTTCGCCTCCCCAGGCGTCCTGATGATCCGGTCTGACGTTTGTCAAGACGGTCAAGGTCGGATCGAGCCATAGGGAGGCGAGGTGCTGAAGGTCGGGAGATACGGCGCTGTTCTCCATAACCACCGCCTCGGCGTCCGACGGCATAGAGTTTATCCACCATTCCATCTCTCCGACGTGAGCTCCGGAAGATCTATATATGGGCAGCTCCCCTTGAGGCGTAAGCGTCCTAGGTACCACTCCCGTTATCCTGCCGTAGGCCTCGATCCCACCGGACACCAGGGCCCTGTGGATAAGGCGAACGACCGAGCTCTTGCCCCGGCTTCCGGTAACCAATATCCTTATGTTCACTCTATCAGTCCTTAATCTTGTCGTATATGTCGGCGAAAACGCCGTGATGTATCCTGAATATCTCCAGTATGGCGGGATCGAAGTGCTCCGGCATGACCCGGCCGTCACCGTGCAATATGATATCCCAGGTTTTCTCATGGGAGAAGGCGGACTTGTAACCCCTCTCGCCCCTCAGGGCGTCGTATATATCGGCCAAGGCCACTATCCTGCCACAGAGGGGGATATCCCCGCCCTTCATACCTCTAGGATACCCCGATCCGTCCCATTTTTCGTGATGGGTCGTGGCTATCTGTCTAGCCATCTCCAGCCATTCGGAATCGCCGAGTATATCGACGGCGTAATCGGGATGACGGCGCATCTCGTCGAACTCCTCGTCGGTCAGAGGCCCCGGCTTGGACAGTATTCCGTGGGGAACCTTAAGCTTGCCTATATCGTGGAGCTGGCTGTATATCCTGAGGTCCTCCACGTATTCGGAGGACATACCGAGATGTTCCGCCACCAGGGCCGAATATTCTCCGACCCTTATGAGATGGCTCCCCGTCTCCTCGTGATAGCTCTCGGTAAGGGTCTGCATCCTGGTGGCAAGATAGTGAAATGAGCTTCGGACCTCCCGAACCAGTTCGTGTGCCTGAAAGATTCCTCCCAGAGGCAACACGAACCTCTCCAGTACCTCCACAATGGCCCGACCGTCGCCCTTACCACTCCGTATCAATACGACGAACCCCGCCAAGCGTCCCATAAAACGGACCGGAGCGTATATCCTGGTTCTGCCCGATTCGAAGGAGACCTCCGGATCCTCCTGATCGACGAAGCGAGACATCAGATCCATCATCGAGTCCTCCGACATATCGGTTGGGACGACTCCCTCGTGTCCCCAGAGGAAGGGGCTGCCCTCTACAATGGCGATCAGCCCGGCGAACTCGCAGGAAAAACACTTTTTAAGGTTGGAGACCATCACTGTGGCGGTCGCATCCAACGAGGCGGAGGATACCACACCTCGGGACAGGTTCATCAGGTCGGCGAGGTTGTTGTTGAGATGGGTCAATTCGTCGTTGTTCTCTCTCAACTCAAGCTCCATGGCTGTGGCCTCTTCGTAAAGGGATCCCAGGCTCTCGCTCTGTTCGGTTATGACGTCCATCATCCTCTCGAAAGCCCCCAGAAGCCTTCTGTATTCCTCGAAGGGAGCGTCGTCGACTCTGAAGCTCTCCAGCGAGGAGACCATCATAGGCATGGCCTCCAGCGGATTCTCGGCGGAGCCTATGTCGTCGGCCATGTTGGACAGGTTTCTCGCCGACCTGAGAAAAACCTCCGTTATGGCATATAAAGTTCTCCCGAAAAAAAGCAAAAGAGGAATCATAGCGCCAAAGAGCACCGCAGCCCAGACGATAGAGGTCTTCGTGGCCTGGATCAACACCGCCGACTTAGGATAGACCAGCACGAGGTGAAGTCCCATACCCATGTTGACCGACAGAGACCTCAGGGTCGTCCCTCCCCACAGGCCCTCCCCGGCCCTGGGAGTGACGAGAAAGACCGGTAGCATGCCCCCTACCGTGGAGATGTCCTTTCCCCAGGAGGCCAGAACCATGCCGTCGTCGTTCACCAGCAGAAGGGAACCGTCGGTCTCCCTCTTTCCCATGAATCCGGAGAAAAAGGTCCTGCTCTCGAAACCGGCCACCAACCATCGGTCGTTTTTCCTGACGGACAGCACCAGCCTGGGAGAGGCGGGAAGAGACAGGTGGGAGCTGGGGGTCCATCTTCCACTCAGCAGGCGGGGCGGGAAGGTCTGCCCCAGCAGAGCCTGGCCTCGGAGAACCTCGAGGATGGTCCCGTCATCGGCGCAGAGCACCAACTCGCTGACCTTCATGGCGTCCAGGGTAGGTCCGTCCACGTCCTCGATGTCCAGGGCCTTCAAAAAAACCTCCGTCGTGAGGAAACGTTCGTCCAGGTTGCCAGCGGCGTCTCCCAGGAAACGCTCTCCCTCCACGTGATAGTCCGAGGACAGCCTGAGGAAGGAGAAGAAAAAGACCGAGACGGAGACCAGGACTATAACCACGAATCCCAGCAGGACGAAACGACGCCTGATAGAGGCGAGACTGACGGGCTTCAAGGCGTCACCTCCCTGTAGGATCCCTCTTCGAACAGGAAGAACCGATTCTTCGAGAAAACGTCTCCGTAAACGTCGGTATCGAAGGTCCATCCGAGAGACTCGACGGACCTGGGGTTCGATAGGGCATCCCTCAAATCCGAGCCGGAAGCCCTTGGATCTTCGTTAAAAGCCAGAGAGAGAAGAGCCATGGCTCCATAGGTATATCTGACGGAGGCCCCGAGCTTCATAGAGGTCAGGCTTCTCCAGTAGGAATAGAAGCCGCCCTCTCCGAAATCGGTAGGATCGTAGACCTCGGAGAAATAAAATTTTATCCCGTCCATATCCTCGATATGCCCGACGCTCTCGAAAAGGCTCCAACGGGACAGGAAAAGAGCCGCATCGGGCCACCTTGCTCGGACGAAATCCATCACCCAATAGGAGACGGCAGGTTCCGCATAGACCAACACCCCGTCGGGAGGGGCCGATTCGACGAAATCCAAGTTATGGCAATCATCGGGAAAACGAAAGACGCCGACTATGGACGCAGAGATCCTGGAGATTATCGCCTTGGACGACGCCTCTGCATAGGCGGGATTGTCGCCGGACCAGAAGACGGCCAGCCTCTTAACCCCCAACCTCTCGATAAGTCGGGCCATCTGCTCCGTCTCGTAGGAAAAGTCCTCCCTCGTGCGGAAGAACCAGTCGTCCATGCCGGACAGGACCGGGGTGGAGGCTATGGTCGACAACACCGGGACCTTCAAGCCTCCGTTTGCCACCTCCGCAGCGGCGATGGCCTCCTGTGAAAATGGAAAACCCACTATTACCCTGACACCATGGGACTTCAGATATTCCATCGCCTCCTTCGGATCGTCTCTATACTCCCTGGAGAGGACCTCGTAGCGAAAACTCCCCTTCCTCGAGTTATGCCAATCTGCGTAAGCCTTGACGGAGGCCAGCATCTTGGCCTCCGGTATCATGGCGTAAGGCGCCACGTTGTAGGCCACCCCTACCCGGACCACCGGATGGAGGTAGCAGTAGACGAACCAGAAAAAGACCGCCGACGTCAAAAAAAAGACAACGGCCGAGGTCACCCTCCTTCTCACCGTCGATCACCCTCTTTCCTCTCTCCGGCTCCCCTCTTGAACGGGAAGGAGACCTCGAACGACATCCCCCGATCGGACGAGACGACCAGCTCCCCCCCTATCTGCTTTACCAGACCTCTGACGACGGTAAGACCCAGGCTGTCCTCTTTATCCAGATTGTCGCAGCCGACGCCGTCGTCGGAGACGACCAAAGACACATCTCCGTTCTCGGATCCGAAGTCGACCTTTACCGTTCCACTCTCCCTGCCCTGGAAAGCGTGTTTGTAGGAGTTGGTGACCAGCTCGTTAACTATCAGACCGCAGGGTATGGCCACGTCGACGTGGAGCCTGGTATCGTCCGCATCGACATCCAGGGAGATATCCCGGCCGTCTCCGTAGGTGGTGGAGATGGTCCCGGTCAGCTCCTCAAGATAGTCGGCAAACCTTATATCGGAGAACTGAGCGTTTCTGTAAAGAAGCTCGTGAACGTAAGCCATGGCCAGGATCCTGCTTCGGCTTTCAAGAAAAGCGCTCTCCACCGTGGGGTCGTTCGTCCTGGACGCCTGTAGGCTCATCAGGCTCGAAACCACCTGAAGGTTATTCTTGACCCTGTGATGGACCTCCTGCAACAGGATATCCTTATCGTGCAGGGACGACTTCAACTCTCTGTCCGCTATGACGAAATCGGTCCGATCCTCCACCATGGCCAATAAAATCGAAGGAGCACCTTCTTCGTCCGTTATGGGCACCCTGGTGACTCGGAAGAAACGGGCGGTCAAACCGTCGGGCCCAGCGACATCGAGGGAAAGATCGGTCACCACCGGTCTCCCCGTCTCGAAGGCCTTACGGTCGTCCCGCACCATGATTTCGGCCAGTTCCGACGGGAATATATCTTCCTCCGTCATGCCCAGGGCCTCCTCGGCGGGGATCGCTAATATATGAGAGAGCTTCGCATTCCAGATGACGTAGACCCCCCCTACAGACAGGTCCTTTGCCAAGATCCCAACCGGCAGGTTATCGACTAGCGTGGATAGAAAGACACCCTGGGAGAGAAGCTGTTCCTCCACCATCCTCTGTGAGGAGATGTCCCTTATGATTCCCAAGACGGAGATGACCTTGCTGTCGTCTGGCCCCCTCTCGGGCAAAAGGCGAACCTCCACCGTGCCTCCCTCGAGCAGGGGAACCTCCATGACCTCTTGGTCTCCCTTTTGAAACACCCTCATAAGATTTTCCCTCGAAAGGGCGATACAGAGGTTCGAGAGCCCCGACTCCTCCGGGGTCCGTCCCAGCGCCTCTCCCGGATCCGCCCCCAGCAGGGACCGAACGGCACCGGAGATGGAGCGGAAACGCCCGTCCGAGCCTATCCTGAAGACCATGTCGGGCAACCCCTCCGCCAGAGATCGGAACTCCCTCTCGCTGGCCTCTATCCTCCTCGTGGCGGCTCGGATCTCCTCGGTTCTCCTGCGTACCTGCTCCTCCAGATACTCGGCCTCCTGCATCAGAGACTCCTGGGCTATCTTCAACTTGAGATGGGCCTTCACCCTGAGCAGAAGCTCCTGAGAGAAAAAGGGTTTTACCACGTAGTCGACCGCCCCCAGGGAGAGCCCTTTTATCCTGCTCTCCATGTCGTTCATGGAGGAAACGAACATAACAGGAATATGTCTCAGACCTTGATCCGATTTTAGAACCCTACAGACGTCGAAACCGGACATACCGGGCATCTGAACGTCCATCAGAAACAGATCAGGGGCCTCCCGTTCCGCAAGAGCCAGACAGGACGGACCGTCCAGAGCGACCGAGACCCGACATATAGGCGACAGAAGCTCCACCATCAGGTCCAGAAACGCCCTGGAATCGTCTACTACCATGACAAGACTCTGAGAGATGTCCTTCATCGGATCTCCTCCAAAGGGGAATTGGTCATTAGATTATAGAGGATACCGCTAGGGATAACAAAGAAGGGGATGGGACGGAAAAACCGTCCCATCCCCTTCGGAGAGAGAAATACAGATCAGTAGCCCACCACGTCGCCGTCCCTACGGGAGTCGGCTCCTCCTATGAGGGTCGATTTATCGGGATCGAAACATATCCCCTGGGCGCCCCCGAAGTAGAGGTCGAACTCGTCCCTCACCTTTATCTGATGCCCTCTGAGCTTCAGTACGTCCAGGGTGCTCTGAGGAATTCGAGACTCCAGCTGAAGGACGTCCGGTTTGGTCCCTATGGCCCGACAGGTAAACCTGGGGGCCTCTATGGCCTCATCCATGGTCATGTCGAAATCCACGACGTTGGTCATTATCTGAGCCACAGAGGTTATGATCCTCCAGGCTCCGGGAGTTCCCAGTGCCATAAAGGGCCTTCCCTGAGGATCGACCACTATGGTCGGACTCATGGAGGAAAGAGGCCTCTTTCCCGGCTCGGGAGCGTTTACGCTCTCGGGATTGGAGGAGAAGTCGTCCATCTCGTCGTTGTAGACGAATCCGAACTCCGGGTCTATCATGCTGGCTCCAAAGAAGTAGTTGACCGTCTGGGTCATGGAGACGATGTTCCCCGAGGCGTCCGCCACGGAGACATGGGTCGTGGACCAGTGCTCGTCGACGGAGGGATCGCTCTTGGGAACCTCCTGCATGGCCTTGTCCTCGTCTATCCTGTCCGCCAGGGTCTTGGCGTACTTCTTGGACTCGAGCATACCGTAGGGAATGTTGACGAAAGACGGGTCTCCGAGGAAGTTACCCCTGTCCGAAAAGGCCATCTTGAAGGCCTCCGCCATGGTGTGAATCGTCCTGGGAGAGTTGTGGCCCCAGTCGGAGAGGGGGAAGTTCTCCAGTATGTTCAGTATCTCGACCAGAGTTATGCCACCCGACGAGGGAGGACACATCGAATATATTTTGTAGTCCCTGTAGGTTCCCTCGGAGGGAAGTCTCAACACCGGCTGATAACGCTGAAGATCGTTCATGGTCATGATGCCGCCCTGGTTGCGGATGTTGTCCACCATGGAACGACCGATGGGACCGTTGTAGAAGGCGTTCTTTCCGTCCTTCGCTATCAGGCGGAAGGCCTTGGCCAGCTTGGGCTGCTTCACTACCGATCCCGCCTCAAGGGGAAGACCGTCCTTGAGGAAGGGATTGTCCTTCTCCGGAGTGAACTTGGACAGATCGCCGAAGTGGCTTTCCACAGCTCCCGCAGTTGTCGGAGAAAGGGGAACTCCCTGCTCGGCGAGCCTAATGGCGGGCTCTATCACCTCGGCCAGGGTCATCGTGCCGTAGAGGTCCAGAGCCATCTGATAACCGGCCAGGGTTCCTGGAACTCCGACCGCCAGAGGACCGTAGGCGCTTATCTTGTCCGCCTTGGCCTTCTCCGAGGAGTACATATCCTTCGTGGCCCCGGAAGGAGCCTCCTCGCGGTAGTCCAGTGCGACGACCTTTCCGGTGTCGGCCATCCGAATCACCATGAAACCGCCTCCGCCTATGCCGGAGGCGTTGGGCTCCACCACGTTGAGAGCCAAGCCCGTCGCCACGGCAGCGTCCACCGCGTTTCCGCCCTTCTTCAGTATCTCGACTCCCGCCTCGGCCGCCAGTTTGTTGGCGGCGGCCACCATTCCCTTGGAAGCGGTTACGTCCTTCACCTCGTGAGATCCGGCTCCGAAAGCGACTCCCACCGAGATCGTCACGACCGCCACAGCGGTCGCCAAACCGATTATTCGTCTCCTCACATCTTTCCCTCCTCGTTTTTCTCTCTACTTCCCGTCGAACCGATCGTCCGATAGGGGCGACAGGAAAGCTCCTATACCGCTCTCTATCATTTCCTCGTAAGATGGGATGTTCTCCACCTCTACGGCTCCGCCCTCTTTGACGTCCCCGAGCATCTCCACGAAAAGCCTTATGGCCTCCACGTGTCTGGCGGTCCTCAGGTCCAGAGGCTGATCCCCCTCGTAAGGGATGAACAGCCTTCCCAGCTCCGCCGCCTTCAGGTAGGCCTTGTCCTCACCGGTCAGCACCAGGGCCTCGTCGGTTCGACCTCTGAGTCGTCCCTGACTTGGGTTGCCCGACTCCATGAGTATGGCCATCGTGTCGGTGTTGTCGCCCCACTCTCTGTGGCTGAGGCCTCTGAAATTGACCGGCGAAGGCTCGAGCCTCATGGGGACACCTCCCATCTCCAGTTCCATTGACACCATGGCAGCCAGCTCCATGGCCCTGTCGTGAGCCACTATTGCGTTGACCACCGGGTACTCCGGAGATGCCTCGTGAAGGTCGAAGGCCAGGTCCACCTTCTCATCTCTGAGCAGCTGAATCAGCGCATATGCAACCTGCTGGGTCAGGGCATCGTCCTTCACCCCCGGATAGGCCCTGTTGAGGTTGCTCTTGGAGCTTCCCGCCAACTGTTGCCCCGACTGAGCGTGTATGTATATGTCCGGATCGGGCCACTGATAGACCGGGTTGCTCGCCCTGGAGCCGTAACGGAACCAACGGGTCCCTCCCGGAACGTCCAGATGAAAATACTGAGGCGACGCCTCCTGAGGCGAGTTATGACCCATTGCAGTCATGTTGGCGAAGGGTATCACTATGAGCTTACCCTGGGTAACCCGAGCTCTCTCGAGGTATATGATCGCCGTCATGGTACCGGCCGGTTCGTTAGGATGGGTTCCTCCCATGATCATCACAGTACCTCCAGGAACTCCGCTGTCCTGAACGTAGACGGGGGTATCCGCCGGGGTTCCCTCGAGGGGCTCGAACCAGTCGGAGAGCATCCTCTTTACGAACCCCTCGGAGGGCTTCACTGGATCGGGCTCTCTCATCGCCAGAAAACTTTGGGCCGACAGGAAAGAGAGGACGCAAACCGCCACCAGCAGGGCTACCGCCGTAGCGGCATTTCCCTTAAAAGTCTTCACGGTCACACCTCCCTACTTGACCAAAAGGAAACGGAGCACCAGGGGAACGAGCACCATGGCAGCTGTCACCTGCTTCCAGAAGGAGCGCTCCCTGAACATACAACGGGCCACGAGAGCCATCACGAACAGGACTATAGCTCTGTATATCAAGGTCATCATCCGGCTCCACCTCCTAGAAAATCAACTTCGCCAGAGGCTTGGCCATGAGTATTACGGCTATGCCCCATCCGGCTGTGAGGACCGCGGGGAACATGCAGTGCCTCAGTACCTTGAAGTAATTTTCCTCCCCTACCACCTGGGCGGCGAATATACCGGCCAAGGCGGTGGGAGGCATCAGATCGCCCAAAGACGCCACAAGGCTGAGGGCGGAGGCCACCACTATCTCGTTCTGACCGAGCAAAGCCAGCAGGAAAGGCACCCCCAGGACCGAGGCGGATCCGAAGGACGAAACCGCACCGAAAAGGGGCATGGACGTCGCTATCCCCAGATATAGGGTCCATGAAGGTAAGGCCAGGGCCGAGACAACGACGAAGCCTCTCACCCCGGTCAAGGTCATTATCTGGATGAACATACCGACCCCCATAAGTATTCCCATGACTGGAAGGGCCTCGTCGATCGCCTCCGTCACTGTCTCAAGGGCATTCCATCTGGACCCGGAAAGCAGCCCCGTCGCGGAGGCCAGAAGAAAATCGAGGGGCATGCCCAAAGACGGCCATATATGGGGAAACATCCTCTCTCCCCCCAACAGGATCACCAACACCGCCACGGGCAGGAAGAGCCTCGGCGTCAGGGCGACTCCGCTCATCCTGGCCAGTTCGGCGTCCAGCTCGGCCTCGTCCCGATCTTTCCTGACGTAGGGGTATATGAGCAGAAGGGAGCAGATCACCGCCAGAGGAAGAGTACATACCAGCAGGGGAAAGCCGAATCCCACGTAGGGGATATCGACTCCGGCCCCTATTATCATGGCCGGTATGCTTATGGGAGGGGCTATCATCCCGAACAGAGCTCCCATGGATATGGCTGCGGCGGTCTTCACCACCGGAACCCCAAGCTTTATCAGTACCGGAGCCACCAGAGCACCGGTGGTCAGGACCGCCGCGGTGGACGAGCCGGTTATCATGCCGGGGATCATTATAAGGAACATTATCCCGAGGCTCAGAAATACGGGATAGTTCCTGAACCGCTTTATGACCCAGGCGGCCACAGAGTCGAGTAGACCTATACGCTGGACCACCTTCATGAAGATCATGGCGGTGGCTATTATCAGTATGGTATCTATGTAGCCGAACTCTCCCTCGATCAGGTGTCTTATGGGAACGCCGTTTCCGGATGCCAGAGCTCCGGACATGGCCGCCAAGGCCATGGCGACGGCTATGGGGAGCTTCCAGGCGAAGGCGGAAAAGGCGAAAACCCCTATCATCAGGAGGGTGTACATTCCCTCCGGCCAAAACCACGACATAGCGTAGATCTACCTACAGGATTTCCCAGGAGGCAAGGATCTTCTCCAGAGGAGCCTTGGTCCCTCTGACGTTGGGAACGACCTCGGGATCCACCGGTTTATCTCCGAGAAGGCTCTCGAAAAGACCGTCCTGATCAGCCCCATCCACCAGAATAAGGCCGTCCGAATAGGGAACGGCGGCGGATATGAACAGATCGGACAAGGTTCCTCTGCGCCCCGGCCCTCCGACGTGCATGACCAACACCTTGACTCCGTCGGTCTTCGCCTTGTCCAACAGGGCCTCGGCTCTGGCTACCTCCTGATCCTTGTCGATCCCGGCGGCCCCCAGTCCCTTGGAGCTGCCCCCCACCACCGCTATGAGTACCTTGTGACCCGACAGGTCGTCGGCCTTCATTAGAGGATCGTAGTCGGGCTTGACGCTCAAGGACTTGAGCACTACCTTGACCATCATGGCGTCCGGGCTCTGACCCACCGAGGTCAGGGCTACGTCCTCCGCCGACGCGAAGGACCCGGTGGTCACGGTCACTATAAAAGCCGTCACGAGACCTATAAGATATCTTTTCATCTCATTACCTCCTCGAAAATATGAAAAAACTGTAGGGCGGCGAGATCTGAAATCCATCTCGCTACCCTACAGTCTAAGCTCGAATATCCAAGGAATCCATATTTTCTATCTTTTTTATCACGGCAACCCTTTATCTACGTCACTCGTCCAAGGGAATCAAGCCGGACCGATCCTCCAACACGAAGCGATCCAGCCGTTCCGTAAGCCTCCTGGCACCGTCGGCCATCTCGCCGGATCTGACCGAGACCCTCTCGGTCCCCTCCGAGATCCTGTCTGCCGACGATTTCACGACGCTCATAAGCTCCACCGATCTCATGGTAGCCTGAGTCACAGCCTCTACAGCCTTGGCCATCTCCTCCGTGGAGGCCGACTGTTCCTCCGCCTGGGACGCCAGGGTCCTCATAACGTCGTCTACCAACCCTGTCAGCTCAAGGGTCCTGTCCAAGCCGGCCTTGGCTTCGTCCACCCCCTTGGCGACCCGATCCATGGCCTCCACCGTCTCCTCGGTGGATCTTATCGCCACCGACGAATCGGCCTGAAGCTTCTCTATCATCGATCCGACCTTGCCCGCCGCATGAGCGGACTCCTCCGCCAGCTTGCGCACCTCCTCGGCCACCACTGCGAAGCCACGACCGGCCTCTCCCGCCCTGGCCGCCTCGATAGCGGCGTTTAGAGCCAACAGATTCGTCTGGTCCGCTATGGTAGTTATGGTCTCCACGAACTGAGATATGGAACGCACAGAGTCGGCCAGGCTTCTGATTCCCTCGGCCCCGGACCTAGATCTCTCGTCGGCACCTTTGATCTCCTCGAACATACCGTCCAGGCCGGACTCCACCTCTCCCGAGACCTTCACCATGGCAGCGGTTCTCCCCGCTCCTTCGGATATCTTGTCGGCGGTGGATCTCGCACTGGAGGAAACCTCCTCTATGGAGGCGTTGATCTCCTCCAAAGCGGCGGAGTTGTTCTCTATCAGATCTGCCATCTCTCCTACCGAGACCAGAGTTTCATCCATGGCGATCCTCTGATCGTCCGAAACCGACGCCAATTCCTCCGAACGTCTCCCGGTAATCGACGCCTCCTCCTCGACCTCCGAAAGAGCTCCTCCAAGCTTCTTAACCGTCTCGTCCAAGGAGGAACTGATGGAGGATATCTCGTCTCCGTCGGAATCCTCGAACCTCACGGTCAGATCGCCATCGGCCATTCTCTCTATGGTGCCAACCATGGATCCGATCCTTCTCGTGACCTTTCGGACCAACCAGAGGACCACAGCGACCGTAGCGATCAAACCACAGACTATAGCCGCCAGTACCTTTAGGGCCAAGGAATCGACCTCTTTCCTGAGATCCGATACGTAGAGCCCCGTACCGTACCACCACCCCCAGGGGGAGTAGCCCTTCACGTAGGCGACCTTTTCCTCCACCTCTCCGGAGTTCGAGTTGAGCCAGTTATAGACCAGAACTCCCTCACCGGAGCTCCTTATGATATTTACGAACTCCCGGTGGACCCAGACGCCGTTCTCGTCCTGGCTATCCAGCCTTTTTCCCCTTCCATGACCCTGAAAGGGGATGGTCACACGCTGATCCATATCGTAACCAAACAGGTAATCCTCGCCGTTATAGCGCATCTTGGAGATCTCCTCCGAGGCCATCCTCCGGGCCTCCTCTCCGGAAAGCCCTCCGGATCTCTCCATCTCTCCGTAATACCTCACGATATCGTCGGCAACGTCTACGACGGCCTTGACCGTCGCCAACCTCTGTTCATATAGAGAACCGTAGCCTACTCTGTAGACGGTCACGACTATGCCGATTCCCAACAAGAACAAGCACCGTCACCACCGGGATCGTCACCGAAAGAAACAGCCTCTTTTTCCTTTTTCTCACTCCCGTCCCCCCCTCTCAACTCTATCCCATGGACAAACCTCCTCTTAGAACATCATACACAACAAGGCGTATTATTTTCAATGTTTTTCGAATAAAAAGACTAGCGCTGCGATCCGCAGTAGTAGCTTCTGGGGCGGCCGCTTCTTCCGTCCTCCTGACGTCGCACCTTTTTGAGCTGTCCCCTTCTAACCAGGTACTCCAGATACCTATTGGCGGTGGGATAGGACACCCCCGTCAGGTCCGCCACCTCCGAGGCGGACAGATAGACCCCTTTCGATAAAAGCAAATCGTAGACCTTACGGGCCGTGTCCTCCGAAATTCCCCTGTCCCCTCCCTCCCATCGGGCAGCCCTCCTGTAGCGGGAGAGCTCCCTATGAAGGGCTATCCTGGCGGAGAAATCGGCCAGGCGGATAGGCTTCGAGACAAAATCGTCCGCCCCCGCCATTATCAGCTCTCGGGCGACATCCGGTCGCTCTTCAACGGTAAGAGCCATAAGCACCACCGACGAAGAGAGCTTTCTGGCCCTTCGTATCACCTCTAATCCGCTCATTATCGGCATATGAAAATCCACCAACAGTACGTCGATTGTATCGTCGGAGACCCAGTTCAGAGCGACCTCGGGATCGTCGGAGGTCCTCATGGACCATCCCTGAGATGACGCCATAACCTCCAACGTGTAGAGGACCTCCCTGTCGTCGTCAACCGCGCCCAGATAAAGGCTCATATTTACCACTCCTATCCTCGAAAGGCGGTGCGCTCAGCTCGACCGAGGCTCCACCGTCCGGACCGATCCCCAACTCGAACTTCCAACCGTGGGAATCGGTCACATCCCTCACGAAAGCCAGTCCTAGACCGGAGGATCCCCACCGGGATCCTCCCTTGTCGATATAGTCTCCGAACCCCGGCCCGTTATCCCTGACGAAAAGGACGATATTCCCGTCTTGGCTCTCCGAAACTCCGAAGAAGATCCTGGGATCCGAACGCCCTTCCGTCGCCCGATGGGAGTTATCCAGAAGGTTAACTAAAGCCCGGGAAAACCTTATCAGATTGACCCTAATCGAACGGTTCCTCAATTCCTCCGGTACCTTCAGACGTAAAGCCGACGACCACTCCAGCGGCCTTATCTGCGAAAGCGAGTAATCCAACACCTCCGACACAGACACGACCTGCACCGCCATGGGATCCCTTATCTCCGAGATCATCTGGTTCATCCTGGAGGCCGCCCCCTGAATCCTGTCGGAGTGACGAATCGCCATGTGGTCCGTCGAGGTCTGGGATATGACGTCCGACAATCCCATCACCGCCGTCAGAGGCCTCTTCAGATCGTGGACCAGATACTGCATCTCCCGATAGACCCGGCTCTCGGTCTGATCCTGCCTGAGCTTTGACAGCTCTCGCTCCCTTTTTCTCAACAGTCTGAGCTGGGCCAGCCTCTTCTCGTAACCGACGAAAAGTTCCGTTATTACCAATGCCATGGCGAAGCTGAAAACGAAGGACATCGCGCCGACCACGTCGAGCACCACGTCCCTGTCCATCAGTGTAGCCACCTCCTTGATCGCCAGACTGAGCTCGCCCCATCCGAAACCGTAGTCGGTCAACTTGGGGATGACGTCGAGCCATTGCATGGACAGGACCAACGTTCCCAGAACGATCGTCCTGTTTCCCGGCCTTACCACGTCCCGACTCAGATACTGGACCATAACCACGCTGATCAACGCCATCACGGCGGGACCTCCGAAATGAGGAACCGAGGGCATCCGAAAGGCCCATGCCGCCACGTAGGAACCGGGGATCCCCAGCAGAGGTATCCATCGACCCGAGCCGGGGGTATCTACGTCCCTGAAATACTGTCCCAGCAAAAACCATCCTGTGTAGAGCATAAAGGCCCTGAATGCGTTGGTCCCCACCAAGACCGTGGCCGAGACCAGGAGAAAACCGCTGTCCAGAAGCCTCACCGACCTGTCCAACATGGACAGCACCGCCCTTATGGGCCAATCGACGAAATGGGACAAAATCCAGGCAAAGAGCAACCCTGAGGCCCATAAGACTAAGGCCGGCCTTTTCTCCGACAAAACCATCACCCCTTCAGATTAAGGGTACAGCACTACAGCCCATGACGGAAGATCTTACTTATTTGACAGGCCAAAATTTTCAGGCTAAGATGACAAAAGACGGAAATCCTGCAAGAAATAACTTATATGATTTTTTTCAACTACGAAAGGGGGGCGAATGCCTTGCTCAAAGAAAAGATAATCGCCGGAATGAAGGGCTTTTCCTCCACCCAGGCCAAGGTAGCCCGTTTCATACTGGAGAACCCCAGGGAGGCCCCGTTCATGACGGCGAGTCAGATGGCGGAGTCGGTGGACACCAGCGAGTCGTCGGTAATACGGTTCGCGTCCATACTGGGCTATTCCGGCTACCCCGAGCTGAAGGAGGCCATGAAGAGCCTCTTGCTGGATCAGATGACCACCATAGAGAGGATGGCCGTCTACGACGACGACCCTAGGGAATCGCCCTGTCACAGGATAATGACTCTGGACATGCTGGACCTGGGGGAATCCCAGACCAACCTGAACCCCCAGGGCATCCGTTCCTGGGCCTCGGAGGTACTCGAGGCCCCCGCCATCTACATGGCTGCCCAGAGAAGCTCCCTCGCCCTGGCGGGATACCTTTCCTTTTATCTCAGCTGGTTTCATCCCTCGGTGCACCAGCTGAACGACACCCTCATAAGAGAACAGCTGACCACGGCTCCGAAAGGCAGCATGATGATGGGGATAAGCTTCCCCAGATATTCCAGATGGACCGTAGAGGCCATGAAGCTGGGCCGGTCTCTGGGACTGACCCTGACGGCCATAAGCGATAGCCCCCATAACCCGATGACGGAGGCCGAACCGGAACACGTGTTGACCGCCCCGTGCAGGCACATCTCCTTCATCGACTCTCTGACCGCCCCTATGAGCCTGATGAACTGCCTGATAATGGCGGTCGCGGACGAGATGGGCGACGAAGCCAAGAAGAGACTTCAGGAACTGGAAGAACTCTGGACCGAAAACCCGGTCTACACGGTCAAGTGAACCGTAAAACTATCAGGAGGTGTGAAGGGGAATGGATTTCGGCAAACTGATACCAAGGAGCTACAAAAACGAGCTCAGAAAGGCGGTTCGAGGCGAGGGAATATACCTCTACGACGAGGACGGCAAGGAGTTCATCGACGGATGTAGCGGGGCCCTCATCTCCAGCCTGGGACACGGCAACGAAGAGGTGGCGAAGGCCGTATACGATCAGCTCGTTAAGCTGGAGTTCGCCCATCCCTCCAGATGGAGAAACGACGCCACCCTTGAGGCGGCGGAGGAAGTGGCGTCCATAGCTCCCGGAGACCTGAAGAACGTCTGGTTCGTCAGCGGAGGCAGCGAGGCCATAGAGTCGGCACTCAAAATCGCCAGACAGTATTTCGTAGAGAGGGACGGCAAGGGGTCCGGCAAGACCACTTTCATTGCCCGTTGGAACTCCTATCACGGTTCCACCATAGGGACCATGGGACTGGCCGGAAGCATGCCTCGTCGGAGGGACTTCACCCCCCTTTTCCAGGAGACGCCGAAGATCCAGCCCCACTACTGCTACAGATGCCCCTACGGACAGACCTATCCGTCCTGCGGGGTGAGATGCGCCAGGTCTCTGGAGAACGAGATACTCCGCCTGGGACCGGAAAGGGTGCTGGCCTTCGTGGCCGAACCGGTGGTGGGGTCGACCGTGGGAGGGCTCCATCCTCCGGTGGAATACTGGCCCATCGTCAGGGAGATCTGCACCAAATACGACGTACTGCTCATCGCAGACGAGGTCATGACCGGGATAGGACGGACAGGCAAGGCCTTCTGCGTGAACCACTGGGACGTGATTCCCGACATCATCTGCTCCGCCAAGGCCATGGCCAGCGGCTACTCCCCAGCCGGTGCCATCTTGGTCAGTCAGAAATTGGTAGACGTATTGAAAGGAGGCTCCGGAGCCTTCCAGCACGGACATACCTACAACGCCAACCCCGCCACGGCCGCGGCGGTGACGGCAACCCTTCGGATAATGAAGCGGGACGGATTATTCGAGAACGCCGCTGCCAGAGGCGAGGAACTCATGAAGGGACTGAGGGAACTCATGGACATCCCCATAGTGGGAGAGGTCCGAGGCATGGGGCTCATGAGAGGTGTGGAGATAGTGGCGGACAAGGCCACCAAGGCTCCGTTCCCGGCGAAGACCAAGGCCGCCGCCGTGGTCACATCCTGCTGCATGGACCACGGCCTGGTGGTATACCCCGGAACGGGCATGATCAGCGGAGTGGCCGGAGACCAGTTCCTGGTGGCCCCTCCCCTGATAGTAACGTCGGAACAGATAGGAGAGATACTTGCCAGACTCCGTAAAGGACTGGAGGACGCGGTTAAAAAACTGAACGGCTAGATATCGCCAACCGAGACACTGGAGGTGGTCGAAAAAAACGGACCTGGAGAACCGACGGTAACGAGAGAGGAAATATTTCCCTAAATCCGAGAGGAGGAGATCAAGAAGATGAAGAGAAAGGCTATAGCACTTGCCCTGTTGTTCGCGGTGGCCCTTACCGGCACCGCCATGGCGAAGACGTTCATAACCATAGGATCCGGAGGGGTCGGAGGCACCTACTACCCCCTGGGAGGCTCGATGGCCGAGGTACTGACCAAGGCGAACATAGACGTCAAGGCTACATCCCGCTCCACCGCGGCATCGAAGGAAAACTGCCGTCTGGTCGCATCTGGAAGAGCCCAGATAGGCATGACCATGGGATCCACCCTCTACCAGGCCTTCACCGGCACGGAGGCCTTCGAGAAGGACGGCAAGCTTCCCCTGGAGATCCTCTTCAACATGTATCCCGCCCCGGAGCATCTCGTCACGACGACCAAGACCGGGATCACCTCCTTCGAGGAGATCAAGGGCAAAAGGGTCTCCATAGGGGCCCCCTGAAGCGGCAATCAGGTACTCGCCAGGATGATACTGGCCGCCGCCGGTATAGATCCGGAAAAGGACTTCTCCATGCAGCAGCTGACCCAGCCGGAAGCCGCTATGGCCCTCAAGGACGGCAACCTGGACGCGGTGTTCTGGAACTTCGCGGCTCCGGGATCGGCGGTCCTCGAGGTCGCTGCGGTTCGCGACGTAGTCCTCATCCCCCTTCCGGAGGATCTGGTGAAGAAGGTCGTGGAGGACAACTCCTTCCTCTTCCCCTATACCATAAAGAAAGAGGTCTACCCCGGCCAGCCTAAGGACGTCCTCACAGTGGCAGACGGTAACTACCTTGTGGTCAAGAAGGGAATGGACGAGAAGCTCGGCTACGACCTTGCCAAGACCCTCATAGACAACAGAAAGGCCTTCATGCAGGTAACCCAGCAGGCGGTCCACTTCGCCCCCGAAGAGGCCAGCGTGGGTATAATCCCCTTCACCCCGGGAGCGGTGAAATTCTTCAAGGAGAAGGGCATCGAGATCGACTAAGGGCGACAAGAAGATTCCATGTAATCGAGGGCTCCCGAAATTTCCGGGAGTCCTTATATCCCCCACTTCGGAGGTTTTCATATGAGCGAAGAAATCCTAAAAAACCCGCTTCCGGTGGAGGAACCGGACTCCAAAAAACGGACCCTCACGGGATGGCAATACACGCTGGTGGCGGGGCTGGCTTTGGCCGCTTCGTCCTTTCACCTCTACACCGCAGCCTTCGGGCTTTTCGCCGCCATGTACCAGCGCAGCGTTCACTGGCTTTTCATGGGCGTCATACTGTTTCTGATATACCCGGCATCCAAAAACCGACCAAAAGACCGCATAGACCCTCTGGACTGGGTCCTGGCGATCCTTCTCGCCATAGGATGTCTCAACATATTGCTGAACTGGCAGGAGATAGCCATCAGACAGGGGGCCCCCATAGCCTCCGACGTCTATCTTGGAGTGATAATGGTGGTCCTCGTCATAGAGGGAACCAGAAGAGCCATGGGATGGCCGCTTCCGATAATGGCGATCATATCGCTGCTCTACGCGTTCTTCGGCCCCTACTTCCCCGGGATACTGGCCCACGGAGGAATTCCCATAGGGGAACTGGCTCCCTTCCAGTACCTAAGGACCGACGGAATATTCGGGGTACCCCTGGGGGTCTCGGCCAGTTTCATCTTCCTCTTCGTCCTTTTCGGGGCCTTCCTGAGCACGTCCGGAGCGGGACAGTTCTTCATAGATCTGGCCGTCGCTCTGACAGGGCGGAGTCAGGGAGGACCTGGAAAGGCGGCGGTGGTCTCCAGCGCCCTCATGGGAACCGTCTCGGGCAGTTCCTGCGCCAACACGGTCACCACCGGGGCATTCACCATCCCACTGATGAAGCAATCGGGCTACAGAAGCGAGTTCGCCGGTGCCATAGTGGCGGCGGCCTCGACGGGAGGACAGGTAATGCCCCCTGTCATGGGGGCGGCGGCCTTCATAATGGCCCAGTTCCTCGGCATATCCTACTGGGAGATCGTCGTGGCAGCGGCCATACCGGCCACCCTGTACTTCGTATCAATAATGGCCATGGTCCACTTCAGGGCCGGCAAGATCGGCATGAAACGGCTTAGCGGAGAGGACCTTCCAAAGGCCGGCAAGGTCCTTAAAGAGGGATGGCATCTGCTGATCCCCATAATCACCTTGATAGCGTTCCTCGCCACAGGCTACTCGCCGGTGAAGGCGGTCTTCTGGTCCATAGTCTTTCTGATCGGCTGTTCCTGGATCGGCAAAAAGGAACACCGCATGACCCCCAGAAGGATACTCCAGGCCATGATAGACGGCGCCATAGGAGCGGTGGACGTGGCAGCGGCATGCGCCTGTTCGGGGATAGTCATAGGGGTGATAGGGATCACCGGAGTGGGACTGGCCTTTTCCTCCTTCGTCCTCAGCCTCTCCCACGGCATACTGCCCTTGGCTCTGATGCTCACCATGGTCGGATCGATAATACTCGGCATGGGGGTTCCCACCACGGCCCAGTACATCATAACCTCGACCCTGGCGGCTCCGGCCCTGGCGGAGATGGGAGTTCCCATGATGGCGGCCCACCTCTTCTGCCTCTACTTCGGGGTTCTGGCGGACGTCACTCCTCCCGTGGCCCTGGCCACCTACGCGGCCTCGGGAATAGCGAAGTCGAACCCGATGAAGACCGGATTCACCGCTCTGGTAGTCGCAGTGGCGGGATTCCTCGTTCCATATATGTTCGTGTATAACCACTATCTCCTGTTCCAGGGAAACATCTTCCAGATAGCCATAGGCTGCGGCTCGGCCTTCCTGTGCATCATAGGACTGGCCTCCGGCGTTCAGGGCTACTTCCTGACCCACATAAACATCGTGGAGAGAGCCGCTTTGCTAGCGACGCCGTTTTTGATAATAGCTCCCTACATGACCGCCAATCTGGTAGCGGTTGGGCTCATGGTAGCGGTGTTCATGTTCCAGAAGCTCAAGCTGTCGAGAGCCGCCCAGCTGTCGTCCGACGGATAAGAGGGAGACGAAGTACGACGTTAGAAAGGAGTTGTCCAGTCCCATGCCCATAAAAGTGGTTAAACCGGTCATGTCGCCTTCCGAGGCGGTCTCCTCCATAAAGGACGGAACCTCGATCATGGTCGGAGGATTCAACTACGGAGGTGTTCCCTACACCCTGGTGGAGGCCCTCTGCGAAGCCGGCACCAAGGACCTGCATCTGATAGCCAACGATACGGTCTACGCCGACGACAGACACCCCGACGGGATAGGACACGGTTCCCTGGTGGTGAACGGACAGGTATCCAAGGTGACGGCCTCCCATATAGGTCTCAACAAGGTGACCCAGAAGCTCTACAACGAGGGGAAAATGGAGCTGGAGCTCGTCCCTCAGGGAACCTTCGTCGAGAGGATAAGGGCCGGTGGATTCGGCCTCGGAGGATTTCTCACCCCCACAGGGGTGGGAACGGTCGTGGAGGAAGGCAAACAGGTGATGGAGATCCAAGGGAAAAAGTACATCCTGGAGCTCCCCCTGAAAGCCGACGTGGCATTGATAAAAGCCCACAAAGCAGACCGCTACGGGAACCTGACCTATTTCGGAACGAACAGAAACTTCAATCCCGCCATGGCCACGGCGGCGGACCTGGTAATAGCGGAGGTGGACTCGGTGGTGGAACAGGGGGAGATCGACCCCAACGACGTGGTCACTCCGGGAATCCTTGTGGATATTCTAGTGCTGAAGGGGGACTCCTACTATGCTTCCCGTACTTGATGGAGAACTGATACGCCATCGCATAGCCCGACGGATCGCAATGGACCTGGAGGACGGCTCGGTCGTAAACCTGGGAATAGGAATTCCCACCCTGGTATCGGACCACATACCTGAAGGGATCGAGGTCGTCTTTCAGACCGAGAACGGGGTGGTCGGAGCGGGACCTAAGCCGGAAAAGACCGACTGGCGCTTCATAGGCGCCGGAGGCAGATGTCTGACCATACTGCCTGGAGGCGCCCTTGTGGCCAGCGACTTCAGCTTCGGCATGATAAGGGGCGGCCATCTGGACGCCACGGTGCTGGGAGCTCTTCAGATAGACGAGGACGCCAACCTGGCCAACTGGATGGTGCCGGGAAAGATGGTGCCGGGAATGGGAGGGGCCATGGACCTGGTCTCGGGGGCCAGAAGGGTTATAGTCGCCACCACCCATGTAACGAAAAAGGGAGAGCCCAAGATAATACCCAAGTGTACACTGCCCCTCACCGGGACCGACGTGGTGGACACGGTGGTAACCGAGTTCGCCCTGTTCCGGTTTATCGATGGGAAACTGACCCTCTGCGAGATAGCACCGGAGGTCACCCTCGAGGACATCCAGGAACACACGGCAGCCTCCTTCGCCGTGGTGGAAGATCTGCCCACGATGAAGGGCTGCGACATGGAGAAAGAGGAGCGTGAAGCCTGATGGGCAAACCGGTAATATTGAGCGCCTGTAGAACTCCCGGGGGAAAATACGGAGGTTCCCTTTCCAAGAAGACCGCTCCGGACCTGGGGGCCATAGCGATAGCCGAGGCTATAAGACGCTCCGGCGTATCACCGGACGACCTGGGAGAGGTGATAATGGGCAACGGATGGCAGGCGGGAGTGGGAGCCAACCCTGCCCGAATCGCCATGTATCGTGCCGGCGTTCCTTCGTCGATTCCGGCCTTCACGGTGAACAAGAGATGCGGTTCCAGCGTCAAGACCGCCATGCTGATAGCAGACAGAATCCGCCTGGGGGACATAAAGGCAGGGGTCGCCGGAGGAATGGAAAGCGCAAGCAACGTCCCCTTCTTGCTGGAAGGAGCCAGATGGGGATACCGAATGGGAGACAAGACGGCTCTGGACGGCCTCCACAGAGACGGATTCATGTGTCCTCTGGCTGGGATGATGATGGGCGCCACCGGGGAGATTCTGGCAGAGGAAAACTCCATTTCCCGGGAGGAACAGGACGGCTACGCCCTGGGAAGCCACAGAAAAGCCGTGGCGGCCATAGAGTCGGGGGCCTTCAGGGAAGAGATAGTTCCCGTGACGATAAAGGACCGTAAAAAGGGCGAGATAACGGTGGACACCGACGAGATACCCAGGGCTGACACCTCTCTGGAAAAGCTGGCGAAACTGCCCCCGGTGTTCCGGAAGGACGGCACCATCTCGGCGGGCAGCAGCTCCGCCCTCTGCGACGCCGGAAGCGCCATGGTAATAGCCGACGAGGACTGGGCAAGGGCCAACGGCTACGAGCCTCTGGCGGAGATACTGGGCTACTCTCCCGGAGCGCTGGACGCCGAACACATGGGGCTTGGACCTACCGTAGCCACCCCGAAAGCCCTGGAGATGGCCGGGCTGAAACTGGAAGACATGGACCTGATAGAGCTGAACGAGGCCTTCGCGGTACAGGTCCTGGCGGTACACCGCAACATGCCCTTCGACATGGACCGATGCAACGTCTTCGGAGGAGCCATAGCCCTGGGACACCCCATAGGCGCGACCGGAGCCAAGCTCATAGCTACCCTGGTCCACGGTCTCAGACGCAGGGACCAGGAGCTTGGGCTGGTCACTGCCTGCATAGGCGGAGGCCAGGGAGTCGCCATGGTGCTCAAACGCCTTTAGTTCTAATATTCCATAAAACGAATCGACGGGGACCTCTTTAAGGGTCCCCGTTTTTCACGGACTAAACCAAGGTCAGCGAAGGTCAACTCCAAGATACGCTAAAACCTTATCAATTCACGGTGAATACAAATATACTCTGTTGCATTTAGTTCTATATATAGACACTAATTTGACAATTACCCCCTCTGGATCTATTCTCGTTAACGGGGAGATAGCTTTCTGAACCAAAGGTCTAGTTTTTGGGGTATAAAGGTAGGTGCATGTTTAGAGGGGTTCCGAATCTCACATCATCGCAGGAGGGTGGAACTATGTCGAAGTTGAGCAAAAAGCGCATCGAGGTAAACGGCGTTCAGATGGACGTGGCGGCCGACGATAACGAGATGTTGGTCAACGTCATCCGCAGGCAGCTCGGACTCACCGGAACGAAACTGGGTTGCGGCAAGGGACAGTGTGGAGCCTGCAACGTCATAATGGACGGCAAGGTCGTAAGATCCTGCATAACCAAATGGAGCAAGGTCCCCGAATGCTCCGAGATACTGACTGTCGAGGGACTCGGCACTCCGACCGCGCTTCACGCCATACAGTGGGCCTTCATAGCCAACGCCGCGGTTCAATGCGGCTTCTGCACCCCGGGCTTCATCATGGCGGCCAAGGCCCTGCTGGACGAAAACCCCTCCCCTACGAGGGAAGAGGTCCGTGACTGGTTCCAAAAGACCCGAAACGTCTGCCGCTGCACCGGCTACAGACACATAGTCGACGCCGTGATGGAGGCTGCCGAGGTGCTAAGAGGCGAAAAGCCGATGACCGACTTCGCCAAAAAACTCAACCCGGACGGAACCCTCTGGGGCTCTTCCTATCCAAGGCCCAGCGCAGCCTTCAAGGTAACAGGGCTCTGGGACTTCGGCGACGACGCCAGGGACAAACTGCCTGAAGGAGCGCTCTATGCGGCCATAGCTCAGGCCGAGGTCTCCCACGCCAACATCAAATCCATAGACACATCCGAGGCAGAGGAGATGCCCGGAGTCTTCAAGGTCATAACCGCCAAGGACGTCAAGGGAAACAACCGTATCAACGGCCTGACCTTCCCGAGCAACAAGGGAGACGGATGGGACCGCCCCATACTGTGCGAGGAGAAGATCTTCCAGTACGGCGACGCCTACGCCATGGTCTGCGCCGACACGGAGGAACACGCCAGAGATGCAGCCAAGGCGATCAAGGTCGACCTGGAGGTCCTTCCAGCCTACCTCAACGCCATGGACGCCAAGGCGGACGACGCCATAGAGATCCATCCCGGAACGCCCAACGTCTACTACGAGCAGGGGATAATCAAGGGCGACGAGACCTCGGATATCATGAAAAAATGCGCCTTCGAGGTAGATGGAGATTTCTACCTACAGAGACAGCCCCATCTGACCATGGAGACCGACGTGGGATACGGCTACTACGACGAGGACGGTGTTCTCTGCATCCACTCCAAGAGCATCGGAATCCACATACACCACGCAATGATAGTGGACGGTCTGGGCCTCGAGCCGGAGAAGCTCCGTCTCATACAGAACAACGCCGGCGGGACCTTCGGCTATAAGTTCAGCCCCACCATGGAGTCCCTCATAGGAGTGGCGGTCATGGCCACGGACAGGCCCGTTTTCCTGCGCTACGACATGGAGCAGCACATAACCTACACGGGCAAGAGATCGCCGTTCTGGATGAACATGCGCTACGGAGCGGACGAAAAGGGACAGATAAAGGCCATGGAGTCGGAGTACTACGTGGACCACGGCCCCTACTCGGAGTTCGGAGACCTTCTGACGGTAAGAGGTGTCCAGTTCATGGGATCCCCCTACGGTATAGAGAACATCAGGGGCAAGGGATACACCGTCTGCACCAACCACGCCTGGGGCTCGGCCTTCCGGGGATACGGATCTCCTCAGGCCTTCCTGGCGACGGAGGTCCTGGTGGACATGCTGGCGGACAAGATGGGGATGGACCCCCTGGACATAAGGGAGAAGAACGTTAACGTCTGCGCCGAGACCGGCGGGACCTTTCCGTCGGGACAGCCCTTCGACGCCTATCCGTTCCCCGAGATGGTCCGGCGGATACGCCCCAAATACGAAGAGGCCAAGAAGAAGGCCGAGGCCGAGTCCACCGACCAGGTCAAACGTGGCGTGGGAATCTCTCTGGGAATATACGGCTGCGGCCTGGACGGAGAGGACAGCAGCTCCGCCGCGGTGGAGATGCTCCCCGACGGGGTCAGGATCTACGACGCCTGGGAGGATCACGGCCAGGGAGCGGACGCCGGTACCAGGGGCACCGCGTCCAAGGCGCTCGAACCACTGGGTCTGAAACCGGAACAGATAAAGCTCTACAAGAACGACACGGCCAAGTGTCCCAACTCGGGACCTGCCGGAGGCAGCCGTTCCCAGGTCATGACCGGCAACGCCATAAGGGTGGCCTGCGAGAAGTTCCTCCACGCCATCAAGAAGGACGACGGCACCTACAGGACCTACGACGAGATGGTCGCTGAAAATCTGCCCCTCAAGTACGAGGGAACCTGGACAGCCACCATGTGCTCCGCCTGTGATCCCGTCACAGGACAGGGAGAGCCCTTCCCGGTCTACATGTACGGTCTATTCATGACCGAGGTCGCCATTGAGGTAGCCACGGGAAAGGCCTCCGTCGAGGGAATGACCCTTATAGCAGACGTGGGAACCATAAACAACAAGGAGGTCGTGGACGGACAGCTTTACGGAGGTATGGCCCAGGGCATAGGCCTGGCTCTCACGGAGGACTTCGAGGACATAGACAGACAGAGGACCATAGCCTCCTGCGGAGTTCCCTACATCAAGGACATACCGGACGCCCTTACGCTGGACTACGTCGAGACCCCGAGGGAACACGGTCCCTTCGGAGCCGCCGGATGCGGCGAGCTTCCTCTGACCGCACCTCACGCCTCGGTGATAAACGCAATCCACGATGCCACGGGAGCCTGGGTAACCCATCTGCCCGCAACCCCCGAAAAGGTGAAGGCAGCCATGGAGGAACTCCGTTAGAGAGGAGACGATACCGCTATGGACAACCGCCGGATGAGAGAACTGGAGGAAATGTGCATCCAGGAAGACCCTCCCTTCTGTCAGGCAGCATGCCCTCTGGGCATGGACGGCAGAGGACTCTGTTCCGATCTGGCGGCGGGAACGGTCGACAAGGCCAGAGCGAAGGTGGAGGAGGGGCTTCCCTTGCCCCTCCTCCTCTGTCGTATATGCGACGAGCCCTGCAGGACAGCCTGCCCGAAGGGACGCTCCGGAGACGCCATATCCATGGCACTTCTGGAGCGCTACTCCCTGGAGAACGGCAAGGCTCCGAGAAAGAGGCCGTCCTTCCTGTCGCCGAGAACGGACCGAATAGCCCTCGTGGGCTCCGGGTTAGCCGCCATGGCCGCCCTGGAGAGCCTGAGGGCTAAACGCTATCTGCCCCAGGTATACATCCCGGACGGAGACCTCGCCGCCCAACTGAGAGAGGACAAGAGGCTGCCTCGGGATCTGCTGGACGAGACGTTGGAACGACTTCTGGAAGGGTTGAACGTAGTGACGGAGAGCCCTTCTCTGGAGGAACTGTCCGAGTTCGGCGGGGTCGTCATAGCAGACGAATCTCCCCTGAGATACCCCGGACCGACGGACGACGTCACCTTCGCCACCGAAGTGACCGGACTGTTCTCCCTGCCCCTGCCGTCCGGATCTCCCTCCACCGAGGCCAGGAGAGGACTGGAGGCGGTCCTCTCCCTGGAGAGACACCTACAGGGGGCCTCCCTTGAATCGGGACGGACGAAAAAAACCGACAGAAACACCAGACTGAAGGCCCCGGAGGACGACACCCCATCGAAGGCGACCGTGCCAAGAGGGGAAACCTACAGCTCCGAGGAGGCCACAGCCGAGGCGGCCAGATGCCTTCTATGTCAATGTCTCATATGTCATCCCTGGTGTCTGTATCTACAGGAATACGGGGGATCGCCCAGAAAATATATAAGGACCTACCACAACAACCTCATAATCAACAAGGGAAACAGGACTGCCAACAGGATGATAGACTCATGCACCCTATGCGGGCTATGCGCCGAGGTCTGTCCCACCGGTCTGGACGTAGGTCAGGCCAGTTTGGAGTCCAGGAGAAAGATGGTGGAGACCGGTCACATGCCTCCGTCGCACCACGACTACCCCCTCAGGGACATGGCCTCCGCCCTGGAGGAGACCGATTTCCTGCTGGACCCCACCGGAGGCTCGCCCGAATGGCTTTTCTTCCCCGGATGCCAGCTGGGGGCATCCGAGCCTCGCTGGGTAAGCGAATCCTACCGCTACCTTACGGACCGGCTCGAATCCGTCGCCCTATGGGTAAGCTGCTGCGGCGCTCCCGCCAGATGGGGAGGCAGAGAGGCCCTCTACATGGACGTCATGGACCTGTGGATCGAGAGATGGGAGGGTCTGGGCCGTCCGAAGGTCGTGACCGCCTGCTCCACCTGCCACGGCCTGCTGAAGGAAAGGCTTCCGGAAGGCACAGCCGTCACCCTGTGGGAGACGATGGATAAACTGGGCCTTCCCGAGGAGGGAGACGTCTCCGCCGAGACTGTCACCGTCAGCGACCCCTGTACGGCCAGAGACGACCGGACAGCCCAAGAGGCGGTCAGGAACCTGCTTAGAAGGCGGGGGCTGGCCCTGGAGGAACATCCCCGTTCCGGCAGGACCACCGAATGCTGCGGCTTCGGAGGGCTGGTCTTCTCAGCCAACCCCGACCTGGCTAAGAGATCCGCCACCAGAAGGGTACAGGAGGCAGGACACCCTATGGTGGTATCCTGCGCCATGTGCCGGGAGCTGTACTCCAGGACCGGTCACCCCACCTGGCATATACTGGAACTGCTACTCTCCCCCGAGGGTAAGGCGCCGTCGCCCAAGCCGTTCCCGGGGTGGAGCGCCAGACGGGAGAACCGCAAGAGGCTCAAGGCCGATATGACGTCGGGAACGGTCCCGAAAGAGCCGTCCGAATCGCTCGTCATGGACGAGAAACTGAGGCAAAATCTTGACGACCGATGGATAATAGAGGAGGAGATTCTCAAGGTCATAGAGGAAGCCCAGTCGGGAGGTCCCAGGCTCAGGAGAAAGGACTCGGATGTATATCTAGCCTACTCGGTGCTGAGTGAGAGAACCCTGTGGGTAGAGTACTCCCCCGAGGGAGACCGCTGGAGGATCCACGACTCCTACAGCCATCGAATGACCATCCAGGAGGTGACGAGATGAGGCCCGATCCCGTAGCTGAGGCCTTCGCCCGGTCGGAGGAATGGATCTGCGACGAATGCGGAGTCGAGCTGGAGACGGCGGAGGTCACCCTGACCTACCTGGGAGCCTCCTTCCCTGCGAAGATACCCAGATGCCCCAGATGCGGCATGGTGTTCATCCCCTCCTCCGTCGCCCTGGGCAAGATGCTTCAGGTGGAACAGGGACTGGAGGACAAATGAGCCTCTACGAGGACCTCGCCCTAGCCGATGGAGACATGCACCCCGGCGGAAGCGAGGCCACCAGAAGACTCATAGAGTTCGGCCGTCCCTACTGCGGTCTGAAAGCCCTGGACGTGGGATCAGGCAGGGGAGACGGACTGGAGACGCTGCACCGATCGGGCTTCTCCACCTGGGGAATCGAGCCGTCCCCCATCCTGGCCGACATGGCGGCGAAGAGGGCTCCCTACTCCGCCGTCGAGATAGGAAGGGCCGAATCCCTTCCCTTTCCCGACGGTTTCTTCGACCTGGTGATCTTCGAGTGCGTCCTGTCCCTCACGGACCCATCGACCGCCCTTGGGGAGACCGTCCGGGTCCTTCGGCCCTCGGGAAAGGTTTTGATCCAGGATCTGGTAGGCAGGGCGACGGGAGAGGGATGTATCGGAGGATGCAGGACCCTGGAGGGATGGCGGAAGACCATCGAGGATGCTGGCCTTTCCGTGACCAAGCTGATCCGGACGGATCTAGAGGTGAAAAGCTACTGGGCCTCCGCCGTCTTTCACGGAAGGCCTCTGCCGTGCTGCGAAAGTGGACCGACCTCCATAGGCGAGTTTCTATGCGAGGCGGTGAATAATGGAAAGAAGGGATGGTAAGACCATGGACGCTCTGGACATGAGAACCGCCGAGCTTTCCGCCCAGGGTTACTGCTGCACCCAGGTGGTGGCTTCGGTGGCGCTGGATCTCATATGCAGGGAGAACCCGGACCTCCTCAGGGCCCTGCACGGCTTCGGAGGAGGGATGGGAGGGACCAAGGGAATATGCGGGGCCCTGTCGGGAGGGATAGCCTTTCTCGGCCTCTACGGGGGAAAGGGAGGCCCTGAGGAGGACAGGGACGAAGAGCTGTATCCCATGGTGGCCGAGCTAAAGAGCTGGTTTCTCGAAAAATGGGGAACCCTGGAGTGTTCCAAGCTGGCCGGAGAAGAGGGAGAGAGAAAGAGTTCCGTCTGCCCCGAACTGATGGCGGAAACCGCCAGAAAGTGCATATCCCTCCTGGAGAGCCGAGGGATAAACCCGGAAAATGGAAGGTAGGGAAATCGGCAGGACCGAGAGCCTCTGCCCCGAGTGCCTCAGGAGGATCCCCGCCGCAAGGGTAAGGCGGGGATCCCTGGTTTTCCTGGAGAAGACCTGCCCCGAACACGGAGATTTCTCGTCGATCATATGGCGAGGACGCCCATCCATGGAGAACTGGTACCGCAGTCTAGACCGCTCTCCCCGAGGCAACCCCCAGACATCCGAGATGGAGGGATGTCCCTATGACTGCGGACTCTGCCCGGATCACCGTCAGGGAACCTGCACCGCCGTCCTGGAGGTGACGAAGAGATGCGACCTCCGATGCCCCTTCTGTTTCGCCGACGGAAGCGAAGGCGGCTCGGACGTCCCTATGGACGAGCTGATACGACGGCTGGAAGCCCTCTCAAAAAGGGAGGAATGCGTCCTCCAGCTATCCGGAGGGGAACCGACCGTGAGGGACGACCTGCCCTATCTCGTGAAAAGGGCCAGATCCATGGGATTCGACTTCATCCAGCTCAACAGCAACGGACTCAGGATATCCCGAGACCTGCCCTACCTGGAGAAACTGGCCCGAGCCGGTCTCGACTCGGTATATCTTCAGTTCGACGGGATGGACGACTCGGTCCACCGGGCCATGAGAGGTCGCCCTATGGCGAAGGTCAAGTCGAGGGCTTTGGAGAACTGCTCCCGAACGGGGGTGGCTGCAACCCTGGTGGCGACCTTGGTGCCCGGGCGAAACCTGGACCAGATAGGAAGGATAATCCGATACGGACTGTCCCGCGTGCCCACCGTCAGAGGAGTTCACCTCCAGCCGGTGAGCTATTTCGGCAGGATACCCTACAGGCCGAAGGACGAAAACAGAGTGACCCTGCCGGAGGTCCTGGAGCTGGTGGAGTCCCAGACCGACGGTCTTTTCGCCAAAAGAGACCTGGTGCCGCCAGGGTGAGAGCACTCACTGTGCTCCTGGCATGGAGACTTCGTGATAGACGACATGGGACGGCCCAGACCGAGCCCCAGAGGAAGCTGCCGCGGGAGAGACGAGGCGGAAGGTCACCGGTCGGGAACGGTGAAAAACGTCAAGGGAAGATGGTCCCCTCCCACTGCTCCATCCAAATTGGACGGCCCCTTCGCCCTTTGGGACCGCTTTCTGGCAAAGAGGTCCCGACGGACCTTCACTCTGTCCTGCATGGCCTTCCAGGACTGCTACACAGTCGACCTGGAAAGGCTGAAGAACTGCTGCATCCACGTGGTGGGCCCCGGGGGCAGGCTGATCCCCTTCTGCGCCAGGTACTGCACCGCCTCCGACGGAACCCCACTATACCCGGAGAGATAAAATGGATGTAATAAAAGAGCTCAACTCGTCCATAGAGAGGATGAGAACCGCCCCCTACTGGAGGGAGAGACTGAGAAACTGCCCGAAGAGACTGGAATCCCCGGAGGACCTGGGATCCTTTCCACTGCTCGAAGAGGACGAACTGCGCCGCCGTGGGAGGGAGATGGTACTGGTTCCTCCGGGAGACATAGGGAGGATAGTCACACTGAGCTCCTCCGGCACCACCGGGCCACCCAAGAGGGTCTATCTGTCGCCGTTGGACCTGGAGAGGACGGTCCGCTACTTCGCCTGGGGGCTCACCACCTTCTGCTCCTCCGGCGACAGACTGGCGGTACTCTACCCCGGCGAATCCAGATGGTCCGTCAGGGATATGCTGATTACGGCGGCGAAGAAAGTCGGCCTTGTCGCCACGGCCAGAGGATCCATGGATCTTCGGGAGCTCATGGAAGGGTTGACCGAGGGCAGATGGGACGTCCTGGCCGGAACCCCGGCACAGCTGGCTGCTGTGGCTAGGGGACTGAAAGGACGACGGCTTCGAGTCCGGCTCAGATCGGCCCTGTCCTCCGGGGCCCTGTTAAGCCATCGGACGAGGGAGGCCTTCTCGGAAGTCACCGGAGCGGAGATATTCGATCACTGGGGATGCAGGGAGGGAGGCTACGGAGGAGCGCTGGAATGCCGCTTCCACAGGGGCATGCACGTGAGGCCGGGCATACTGGCCGAGGTCCTGGACCGACGGGGAAATCCCCGTCCGGACGGAACGCCCGGGGCTCTGGTCATAACCACCTACGGAGCCCACGGCATGCCGCTGCTTCGATACAAGACCGGAGACCTGGCCCTGTTGGACCGGTCCCCCTGCCACTGCGGCAACGGCTATCCGAGACTATCCGTACTGGGAAGGATCGAGGAGATCGGAACCGATCCCATGGACTGGGCAAACGATCTGGAGGGCTGGGGCAAAAGGCCCTCGTCATATCAGGGGTCGGGAAAGAGGGCCCCGAGTGCGACGTAGAGACAGCACAGAGCCATGAGGGTCAAACAGGCGGACAACACCGGCCCGGAGGCAAGCACCATACCCCATAGAGCCACGTTCGACGGAAGAGAAGGAAGGGAGCCCATGGCGGAACCCATCAGCCACAGTTCCCCCAGAGTCTCGACAAGGCCGAGAGCTCCCCACAGAAAGGCCGCCGCGACCAGCAGTCTGGAGCTGAAATAACCGGCGACCCTCCAGCCCCTGACGTCGCTTTGAAAACACATCACGGTAGAAAGGACCAGAGCTCCCAGTAGAAGGGAAAAAGACGGCAAGGGATGGAGTCTCCTCTTGATCCTTCCCGCCCATGACGTAAGGCGGGAGGCGTCGGTCGATCCGAGGAAGAAAAGAGCCCCTCCGTCGTGACGGAAATACCTCAACAGGGCCCCTGCGGTCTCCACAGGGTCGGACCCATCGGCCCTCCTCTGCCCCGCCGCCCACTCGTCGAAAAGGGCTAGACGAACCGGGACCAGGTCCTCCAGATCCGCCCTTATGGCCTCTCGGGCATCGCGACCGAGGCCGGAGGGAACGGCTCCATCGGTCAGATCGGCGACCTTGCCGGACAGGGCTATCAATATACCGGCCAAAAAGGCGGCCCATAGGACCGGGACAACCCGGTCCCTCCAGTTGTCCAGCATGGAAGTCAAGACGGATCGAAACAAGGATAAGCACCTCCCAAAAATAAAGGCCCATCCCCTTCTTCCAAGAGAGCCCAGAGCTGAAATTTTACACTATACTTGGAACTATATCATACGGGGACCTCTAAAAACTCACGTCCAAGCGTCCTCGGAGAGGTCGTCCCGGCGGAGCCCATTCGAGCCCGTATTTTCGAATTTGCCGTCGTGTAGTACGGATGGGGCGACAGGACGTCGCCCCAAGCCGAGGGGGCACAGGACGTGCCCTCCGAGGCGGTCCGTACGAAACAGGCAGATCGAAAATACGACCGGGCGAGACAGGGCGGAGACGGGACGACCTCTCCGAAGATCAGCGTTTTTAGAGACACCCATATCTCCCATCCGGAGAAAGGAGCTGTATAGCGATGAAAAAAGACATCGGAACCGTCACGCCTCTCTACCCGGCGCCGGACCTCATAGTGGCAACCTACGACGAAAACGGCGCACCCAACGGGATGGCAGCGGCCTGGGGTGGAGTCTGCTGCTCCGAGCCGCCCTGCGTGGCTGTAGCGGTCAGGAAGGAAAGATACACCTACGGAGCCATCTCGGAGAGAGAGGCCTTCACAGTCAACATTCCCTCGGAAGACCTGGTCGAGCAGGCGGACCTGTTCGGCCTATGCTCCGGCGCAGAACACGACAAATTCGCCCTGACGAAGCTCACTGCCGTGAAGGGAACCAAGGTGGACGCCCCCACTATAGAGGAGTTCCCCATATCCATGGAATGCCGGCTGATCAAGACCGTGGAGATAGGATCCCACGTTCAGTTCATAGGCGAGGTCGTGGCCTGCTGGGTGGACGACGACTGTATGGACGAAAAGGGCAACCCCTCGCCGGAAAAGGTCCGACCGGTCATATTCATGCCTCAGTCGGGCCGTTACTACCGAATGGGCTCGGAGATCGCCCGGGCCTACAAGGCCGGCAGGAGATTCCTGGAGGAGGAAAAACCATGAGGTCCGCCCACGTAGGCATCAGGGTATCGAACCTGGAGAGATCCCTCTCTTTCTACGTTGATCGGCTTGGATGCCGCCTCAGCCACAGGATAGACACCCCTACCAGCCGTCTGGCCTTCATAACCGCCGGTGACACGACATTCGAACTGGTCGAGAAGGCCCCTATGACGGAACACAACGGAGCTATCCATCTGGCCTTCGTGGTGGAGGACATGGACGAAACCGTTGAAAAGCTGGAGGAAAGCGGGATCCATCTGAACAAGGACGGAATCATGCCCTTCCAGGGAGGAAAAATCCTATTCTTCCATGGCCCCGACGGCGAGACCCTGGAACTCTGCCAGGACGTCGGAACCGCCCTCTGACGAGATGCGAACGTAAGTTTTCAGAGATATCCATAAGAGAATCTACGAAAAGAAACCCCGACGAGTTCGGGGTTTTTTCATTTGGCAAAAAGGAATATCGCTTGACGGAACAACACCTCGGAGGTAATCTTATGTCGTTCCACAAACGTCACGATCAAATCGAGAGGGATGAGATGAATGGCCGAAAACGGCGGAATCAGGGTCCTTGACAGGGCCATCGCGATACTGGACCTGATGTCGAGCGCCAGCGATAGAACCGGCATAACCGATATCGCCGAGGCCACCGGCCTTCCCAAGGCAACGGTACACAGGATCCTTCAGGGATTGGTCTCGGGAAAGGCGGTCATCCAGAGCAGCGACGGAGGGTACGTCATAGGCCCCGCCGTGTTGGCCTGGGCGGACGCCTTCAAAGCGAGATGGGTCCTCCCAAAACTGGGACAGACAGTGATCAGAAGACTCTGGGAGGGGACCAGGGAGACGGTCCACCTAACTGCCTTCGACGGCAAACAGGCCTACTACGTGGACAAGATGGAGAGCCCCCATCCGGTGGGGATGAGATCCCGAGTAGGGGCCTCTCTCTGTCTCCACACCACCGCCGCGGGAAGGGCCATACTGGCCAACCTTCCGGAGGAAGAGCTGAGGAGCTATCTGAGCTCGGCTACATGGGATCCGAAGACCGATAAGACCGTCGCATCCGAGAAAGAGCTGTTCCTCATTCTCGACTCTGTAAGGCTGAGGGGTTATGCCTCGGAAAACGAGGAAAACGAGGAAGGGATACGCTGCGTGGGGTCCGCCATCCTGAGGGGCGAGGAAAAACTCCCGGTAGGGGCCATAAGCGTATCGGTACCGGCCTACAGGCTGGAGGACGGCGACGTAGCCGCGTTGGGAGAGGCGGTAAAGGAAGCCGCCTCCGATATATCGGCCCTTCTGAACGGGTCGAAATAAGGAGGAATAAGGACTATGGCAAGCGACAAGGCCGGAATAATCCGTTCCATCGGAGAGGCCGGAGTGGTGGCGGTCATAAGGGCCGAGAACGCCAGACAGGGTATGGACCTGGCCAAGGCGGTGAACGCCGGTGGGATCCCGGCGGTAGAGGTCACCATGACGGTCCCAGGGGCGATCGACATACTGGAGACCATGGCCTCCGAGGGAGGTCCTCTCCTGGGGGCCGGGACGGTGCTGGACCCGGAGACGGCAAGGGCCTGCATCCTAGCCGGAGCCAAGTTCATCGTGGCGCCCAACCTCAACGAGGAGGTTTTGAAAATCTGCAACCGCTATTCCGTTCCCTGTATGCCCGGAGTCGGAACGGTAACCGAGCTGATAAGGGCCCTGGAGATGGGGGCCGACGTGGTCAAGGCCTTCCCCGGCGAGGTGCTGGGACCGTCTTTCATAAAGGCCGTAAAAGGGCCTGTGCCCAACGCCAGGATAATGCCCACCGGAGGGGTTTCCCTGGATAACCTGGACAGGTGGTTCGCCGCGGGAGCCTTCGCGGTAGGTATGGGTGGAGCCCTCACCAAGCCAGGAGGCGTATCGGGAGACATGGAACTGGTCGCAGAGACGGCCCGCAGAATCATGGACCGAATAGCGGAAGTAAGAGGAGGCAGATAGGATGGCCGCCATCGTCACGTTCGGGGAGATAATGCTTAGACTCTCCCCCAAGGGCAAGGAAAAACTCTTTCAGACCTCCGACCTCGTAGGGACCTTCGGAGGAGCCGAGGGAAACGTAGCGGTCTCCCTTGCGAACTACGGTGAGGACGTCGCCTTAGTGACCGCCCTCCCGGCCAACCCGATAGGAGACGCCTGCACGGCCGAATTGAGAAGACACGGGGTGGACACCTCCCTCATAAGGAGAAGCGGCGACCGGGTCGGAATATACTACGCCGAGACCGGGGCCTGCTGCCGCCCGTCCAAGGTGGTATACGACAGGGCCGACTCCTCCATCGCCCGGGCAAAACCGGGAGACTTCGACTGGGACGCCGTTCTTGAGGGAGTCCAGTGGTTCCACACCACGGGGATAACCCCCGCGGTGGCGGAGGGAACCTCCGACCTGGTCATGGAGGCTCTCCAGGCTTGTAAGAGACGGGGTATCACCGTCTCCTGCGACCTCAACTACCGCAAGAAACTCTGGAAGTGGGGCAAGCCCGCCACGGAGGTCATGACGGAGATAGCCAAATACGTGGACGTGGCCATAGCCAACGAGGAGGACTGTCAGAAGAGCCTGGGCATTCAGGTGGACTCGGACGTCACCTCCGGAAAGCTGGACAGGTCGGCCTACGAAAAACTGGGGAGAAAGGTCCTGGAGACCTACCCGAACATGAAGAGCCTGGCCGTAACTCTGAGGGAAAGCCACAGCGCCGACCACAACGGATGGTCCGCCATGCTGGCCACCAGAGGAGAGGACACCGTCTTCAGCCGACGGTACGACATAACCCCTATAGTTGACCGCATCGGAGGAGGAGACTCTTTCGGGGCCGGACTGATCCACGGAATGAGATCCTTCGAGAGCCGATCGGACGCACTTGAGTTCGCAGTAGCCGCCTCGGCACTGAAACACACGGTATACGGCGACTTCAACCTGGTCTCCCGAGAGGACGTCCTCACCCTTATGGGAGGGGACGGCTCCGGAAGGGTCCAGAGATAGACCGAGGCCATTACCCGACTCGATCGGGATAGGTGATACGAATAAATCACATATAGGGAGGAACAAAAACAATGAAACGTCTGTTGTCGCTTCTAGTAGCTCTGACCGTGGTTCTCGCAGCCACCGGCGCCATGGCGGCGGATTTCCCCGCCAAGAACGTCAAGCTCATCGTCCCCTTCTCCGCCGGAGGGGGCACCGACGCAGTAGCCCGCTCTTTGGCCAGCGTAGCCGAGAAATACCTGGGACAGCCAGTCGTCATCATCAACAAGACCGGGGGCAGCGGTGCCGTGGGAATGACCGAGGGAGCCATGTCCAAGAAAGACGGATACACCGTCACCATGGTCACCAGAGAGATAGCCTGGCTCTTCCAGATGGGGCTGGCCCAGGTGAAGCCCTCCGACTTCGACGCCATAGCTCTGGTCAACGAGGACCCAGCAATCGTCCTGGTCCGTCCGGACTCGGAGTTCCAGTCCGTCGAGAAACTGATCGAATCGGCCAAGGCCGACTCGGGCAGCGTCAAGTTCGCCAGCACGGCGAAGCCGAACTTCTACCTCCTGGCCCTGGAGCTCAACCAGAACGTTACCTTCAACCAGATCCCCTATAACGGAGCGGCCGAGGCCATCCCCGCCGTCATGGGCGGCCACGTGGACTTCACCATGGTCAACCCCGGAGAGGCCATCTCCCAGATACAGGCGAAACAGCTCAAGGCCCTGGGAGTCTGCTCCGACGCCAGGCTCGCCGGCCTGCCCGAGGTTCCTACCATGACCGAGCTGGGATATCCCATAGTCACCGGTACGTGGAGAGGCCTGGCTGTGCCTAAGGGAACCCCCGAGAACGTCAAGTCGACCCTCGAGGAGGCCTTCGCCAAGGCGGTGGCGGATCCCGAGTTCCAGGGATTCATGGACAAGAGAAAGCTGGGCATCCGTTACATGGACTCGAAGGACTTCACATCCTTCATGGAGAAAGACGTGAAGGGACTCACGGCGATAGTCGAGGCCGTCAAAAAGCAGCAGGGCAAGTAGGCCCCTATATTCCGGGGCACCTTCAAAGGTGCCCCGGATCTTTTGGAGGTATTCCACATGAAAAGAGCCGATGCAGTCACCGCCCTGATCTTCATGGCGCTGGGAGGGGCCGCACTGTACCAGACGACCTTGTTCGACCAGACCCTCATAACAGACAACTACCTGGGGGCCACCTTCTTTCCGAGGATGGTCGCCATAGCCATGATAGCCATGGCCATATCCCTTCTCTGGGGATCGAGAAAAGCGAAAGCCGAGGGAGACGGTGAACCGATGTTCGGTCCCGGGATCCTTCGCCCCCTGGCCGGTGCCGTGATAGTTGGAGCCTATTCCTGGGCTCTGGGACCCCTGGGCTTCATAATATCCACCGTTATTCTTAACCTAGCCATACTTTTGACCTTCGGAGTGAAAAAGATACCCTTGCTGTTAATGCTGCCGATTGGAGCGACTCTGATCATCTACTGGGTTTTCTATAAACTTCTGACCGTACCCCTCCCGGAGGGGATATTCTTCCTCTAGAAAGGGAGGCTTAGAACTATGATAGATCTCCTCGTACAGGGATTGGGAACCGCCCTGTCGCCCCAGGTCTTCCCCTTCCTGTTCTTCGGGGTGATGGGCGGCATAGCCATAGGGTCTCTGCCGGGACTTACCGCTACGATGGGAGTGGCCGTGCTGCTTCCTCTGACCTTCGGGATGGAGTCCACCAGAGCTCTGGTCCTTCTCGTAGGCATATACATAGGGGCCATCTACGGCGGATCCATCTCGGCGATTCTCCTTAAGACCCCCGGTACCCCCGCCGCGGCGGCCACCGTTCTGGACGGCCATCAGATGGCCAGCCGGGGAGAGGCGGCAAAGGCCCTGAGCATATCCGCCGTAGCCTCCTTCGTAGGAGGCATGGTGAGCACTATTATGCTCATCTCTTTCTCGCCGGTGCTGGCCAAGTTCGCCCTCCGATTCGGCGCTCCCGAGTACTTCGCTCTAGCGGTGTTCGGCCTCTCCATAATAGCGTCCATCTCGGGAAAACACCCCATAAAGGGGCTCCTCGCCGGGATGTTGGGGCTGCTGGTCGCGACGGTGGGGCTGGACCCCGTAACGAGCTACCCCAGATTCACATTCAATCAGATGCACCTCTATAACGGTTTCTCCATCATTCCGGTGCTCATAGGCCTCTTCGCCCTTTCGGAGGCCTTCGTTCAGATGGAGAACTTCCGTATAGACGGAAAGATAGACACGAACTTCAAGAGGGGGATCGTCTCCCTCAAGGAGACCATAGGGCTACTGCCCACGATGCTGAAATCCGCCCTGATGGGAACCATCATAGGATCCATCCCGGGGGCGGGTGCCGACATAGCCGCCTTCGTGACCTACAACGAGGCCAGGAGGTCCTCCAAGACCCCCAAGGCCTTCGGAACCGGGTGCATGGAGGGGATAGCCGCCCCTGAGGCGGGCAACAACGGGGTGACCGGAGGGGCTCTGGTACCGCTGCTCACATTGGGAGTGCCGGGAGACGCGGTGGCCGCCATAATGCTGGGAGCCCTCATAATACAGGGACTGCAGCCGGGCCCCCTGCTCTTCACCCAGAACGCCGACGTCATATACGGACTGTTCGCCTCCATGCTGGTGGGCAACATACTGATGCTCGCTCTAGGACTGCTCGGGGTTAGGCTCTTCTGCCGGGTCGTGGAGATACCAAAGAGGGTCATCATACCGGTGGTAATAACCCTGTCGGTGGTGGGAGCCTACTCGATGAACAACAGCGTATTCGACGTATGGGTGGCCCTGGGCTTCGGGGTAATAGGCTACCTGATGCAGAAGGTCGAGATGCCGGCATCTCCGGTCATTCTGGCGGTCATACTCGGTCCCATGGCGGAGAGCAACCTCCGACGGGCGGTGCTCATGTACCAGGGCCATTACGATTTTCTCTGGACAAGACCCATCACGGTGGCGTTCCTCGCCCTGGCGGCGATCTCCCTCGTTTCCTCCTGGATGAGGGCGAAAAAAGAGAGAAACATCTGACATGAAGAGCCCGTAAGGCTATATAATCGGAAGGTCTCGCCAAAAAGCGGGACCTTCTTTCGTTGACTTAACCCCGTAGAATCCATAAAATGGCCTCCGTTAACTAGTTAAAACAACCGTGGGAGACCGTCTTGGAACTCCCCAGAAAAACAGAGGAGAAGATCCCATGAGAAAGCTCATAGAGACAGCCCTAAAAAGACCGGTCACGGTGGTAATACTGACCACAGCCCTGATAGTGTTCGGGATATACGCCTTCGCCAACATGGGGATGGAAAGGATGCCCAACGTCGACCTGCCCTACGTAATGGTTCAGACCACCATGGAGGGAGCCAGCCCGGCGGTGGTGGACAACGACATCACCGACGTGCTGGAAGAGCAGATCAACACCATAGACGGCATAAAGAACATCGACTCCAGCAGCTACGAGGGAAGATCGGTGATAGCCATAGAGTTCCAGTTGGACAAGGACGTAGACGTGGCAGCATCGGACGTCAGGGCCAAGGTGAACCTGGCCAGAGGAAGTCTGCCCGACGAGGCGGACGACCCGGTGGTGGACAAGTTCAGCTTCGACGACATGGCCGTCATGACCATAGCGGTCAACAGCACCGCCGACATGAGATCCACCTCCACCTACGTGGACAAGATCGCGAGGCAGAGGCTCCAAACCGTGAAGGGAGTCGGCAACGCCCAGGCGGTCGGACTAAGGGAGAGGGAGATAAGAGTCTGGCTGGATCCCATAGCCCTACAGGCTAGGGGATTGACCGCCACGGACGTCAAGAACGCCATCAACGAGAAGCACGTCGAGCTCCCCGCCGGAAGGATAGAGTCGGAAAGCCAGGAGTTCGGCATCAGGCTGGCCGGAGAATACGGCTCCATAGAGGCACTTAGCCAGATGGCGGTGGCCCGAAGAAACGGCGCACTGGTGAGGCTGAAGGACGTAGCCCGGGTGGAGGACGGTTTCGAGGATCGACGGAGCGTAGCCACCTACGACGGAAAGGAAACCATCCTCATACAGATCCGTAAGCAGAGGGGCACCAACGAGGTGGCCCTGGCCAAGGACGTAAAGGCAATGGTGGAGAAGCTTAACGCCGCCGCTCCGAAGGGCATATCGCTGAAGATCGTCCAGGACACCTCTCGGTTCATCATAAGGTCCATGAACGGCGTCAGAGGAGACATAATCATGGGAATCATGATGACCTCGATCATAATGTTCCTGTTCCTCCGCACCATAAGGGCCACCTTCGTGGCGGTCATAACCATACCGGTATGCCTCATAGGGACACTGATCGTACTCGACGGTCTCGGAATAACCATAAACAACATGACCATGCTGGGGCTATCCCTGGCTGTCGGCATGGTGGTCGACAGCACCACAGTCGTGATGGAGAATATCCACCGTCACAGGGAGATGGGCAAGACCGCCATGAGGTCCTCCGCCGACGGAGGAACCGAGGTAGGGTTCTCCGTCCTGGCAGGAGCCGCTACCACCATGGCGGTGTTCCTGCCGGTGGCCTTTATGAGCGGCATAATAGGACGGTTCTTCTACGCCTTCGGAATAACCGTGGCCATGACCATACTGATATCGCTGATACTCTCCCTGACGCTGACGCCGTTCCTCTGCTCCAGAATACTGGGACGACAGACAGAGTCGGCCCTCACCAGAGCCATGGAGGCCCCTTTCCTGGCATTGGAGCGGCTCTACACCGGCTTGCTCGGAGCAGCCGTAAGGCATAGGCTGATAACCCTGATAGTGGCGGTGGCAATATTCGTTTCCGGACTCCTGATGGCTGGTCGACTGGGATCGGAGTTTTTCCCCAACGAGGACAGGGGACGATTCAAGATAAACTTCGAGCTTTCCGCCGAGGCATCTCTGCAACAGACGGAGGACTTCCTCCTGGAACTGGGTAACTTGGTCCGTCAGGACCCCAGGGTGGTCTACACCTACGGAACAGCGGGGTCGGGACAGGGCGGCGAAGTCTATAAAGGTACGATAACAGTTGAGCTGGTACCCAGAGACGAAAGGCCTCCCTTCTACGTCATAATGGGAGAATACCGCAAGAAGCTGGCGGTCTATCGAGACGTGGACATCACACTGGGACGTTGGGGAGGATCGGACATATCGCTGGTCCTTCAGGGAGACAGCACCGAAGAGTTGGCCGACATAGGAGAGGCCATGAAGGCAGAGCTGGAGCAAAAGAGCGTCGGCCTGGTGGACATAACCACCGACCTCAGAATGAACAAACCCAGGATAAACCTGGACATAGACAGAAACCTCGCCGACGATCTGGGTATCAGCATGAGAGACCTGTCGACTGAGATAAAGACCTATTTCGGAGGGACCAACGCCGGGAGCTTCAAAGAGGGAGGCTATCGCTACGACATAAGGCTCAGAGCCGGAGCGGAGGATCGGGATGCGCCTGAAAAGATCTCGGACATCGCGGTTCGGGGGGGAGACGGCGAGCTCGTGAGACTTCCCGGCCTGGTGACCCCAAGGATAGAGATGGCTCCCAATGTAATAAAGAGACACAACAGACAGAGGTCCCTGGAGATAGGGGCCAACACCGACGGCATATCCCCCGGCGAGGGGATCGTACAGCTCGAGGACATCTTCGACCGTTACGCCCCGTCGGACGGATCCGTAACCATGTCCCCCGCAGGGGACACGGAGAACATGAGGGAGAGCTTCGCATCTCTCACGACCGCCCTGGCATTCGCCATACTGCTGGTCTACATGGTGATGGCGATACAGTTCGAGTCCTTCATGCACCCCCTCACCATCATGTTCGCCCTGCCCCTGATGACCGCCGGTGCCTTCGGCCTTCTACTGTTAGCCGGAGTAAGGCTCAGCGTGATGAGCTTCATGGGCATAATCCTGCTGGTGGGGATAGTGGTGAACAACGCCATACTGCTGGTCGACTTCGCCAACCAACACAGGGAACAGGGCATGGACAAGATATCGGCCATAATGAAAGCCGCACCTCTGAGGCTGAGGCCGATACTCATGACCACCTGCTCCACCATGGTCGGAATGCTTCCGATAGCACTGGGACTCAGCGAAGGAGGCGAGATAAGACAGCCTATGTCCATAACGGTCATAGGGGGCCTGTTCACCGCCACCCTCCTGACTCTGGTGGTCATCCCGGTAATATACCTGATCGTCGACGACATGACTGATCGAGTGAAGAGAGTTTTCTCCAGAGCGGGCGCGATCGTCAGAGGACGCAGGATGGCAGCCTCAGGACGGCTTCCCGGACAGACATCCGAAAGGGGTAACGCAACCAGATGAAATCGAAGAAAACGATAGGTATAGCCGTAGCGATGATGGCGATACTTTCCGCCGCACCTCCCGCATCAGCGACCCCTCTGACCCTAAAGGAAGCGGTCAGAATAGGGGTGGAAGAGGGAATAGAGGTTCTGAAGAGCGTCCAGGACATGGACAAGAGCGAGGCGGGAAAGCTGGTCGCCCGATCCGCTCTCTTTCCATCTCTTTCCCTGGGAGGAAAATACAAAAGACAGGACGAGAGACACGCTCTTGCGGAGGAGGCAAACTCCTACGGCATATCGATAACTGCCACCCAGCCGGTTTACACAGGAGGAAAGGCCACCGCTTTGCTCAAACAATCCCAGGCCTACGAGAACTCGGTTCTGGAGGCGGTGACCGACTCAAAGGAAACCGTGGCATACTCGGTCATACGACAGTTCTACGACGTTCTCCACTTGAGGGAAAACGTCGCTGCCGCCAGGGACTCGATGGCCTTCGCCGAGAGTCACCTGAAGGAAGTCGTAAAGAAGGAGGCCCTGGGCGTAGCGAACCGTTTCGAGGTCACCAGAGCGGAACAGCAGCTGAGCGGCTACAGAACCCAGCTTATAACCGCCGTCAACGACCTGGAATCGGCTAAGATCGCCCTTTTGACCACTCTGAGGATGGACCCCGAGTCGGACGTGGATATCTCGGGAGATCTCGACTTCGTGCCATACATCGGCGACAGGGAGGGATCTCTCGAAAGAGCCATGGCGAACAGGCCGGACCTGAAGGCGTCACTTTCATCGCTGGAGATACAGCGACAGGAGATACAGGTGGCCGCCAGCGGGCTGAGACCTAAGGTCGATCTGAAAGCCTCCTACTCCTGGGACGACCCCAAGGAAAGCGACGGTACCGACGACGACGACTGGGAGATAGCCCTGGAGGTGGACGTCCCAATACTGGACAGAAACGTGACCAAGGCCCAGATAATGAGGGAAAAGGCCAACCTGAGACAGAAAGAGCTGGACCTCCAAAAGCTTCGGGAGGCCATAAGAAGCGAGGTCTCCCAGGCCTGGTTAAATCTCGAAACGGCTGGACAGGCGGTGGAATCCACGTCGAAAGATCTCGAACTGGCCTCGGAATCCCTTAGGTTGGCCCAGGTAGGCTACAGAGAGGGAGTCAGCACCCAGATAGACGTCCTGGACGCCCAGGCATCCTACACCAAGGCCAGAAAGGAACACGCCACGGCGGTCAGCGCCTATTCCGTCCAGGTGGCGGCCCTGGAGAGAACCGAGGGAGAGCTGGTATCCCATGTCCTGAAAGAAGACGGAGGTGAAGAAAGATGAGAACAGCTGTTGTCACAGTTCTGGCCTCCATATTGCTTTGGAGTTCCGCCGGGTTCGCCCAAAACGCCGTCGTGACCGTTCAGACGGTGGAGATAACGCCCAAGGTTGAAAGAGGCTTCTCCGAGAACAGCACCCTGGAGGCCATAGACGAGGTTACCCTCTACCCCAGGGTAAGCGGAAGGCTGATAAAGGTCTTCGTGAAACAGGGCGACTCGGTATCTCCCGGAGACCCTATAGCTGAGCTGGACCACAGGGACGTCGACGCCCAGATATCTCAGGCCAAAGCACAGATAGCCGTCGCCCAGGCACAGGTAGCCCAAGCCATGGCGGAGCTTGAAAACGCCAAGAGGGAGAGAGATCGCTATCTCAGGCTGGTCAAGGAGGGGTTCTCCACCCAGCAACAGCTGGACTCGAAGGAAACGGTCTATCGTACCGCCAAGGCGGCGGTAGATCTCAGCAGAGCCCAGGTCCGACAGAACATGGCCAACCTGGAGAAGCTACAGGTAGACCTGTCCGAATACACGCTGAAGGCGTCCATTCAGGGAATAGTGGTAAACGACTACTCCAGGACCCCGGGAGAGATGATAACCCCTCAGACCTCTCTGGCACAGATCGCGGACATCTCCAGGCTTAAAGCGGTCATCCAGGCTCCGGAAAGCCACGCCAGACTGATAGAACAGGGAATGAAGGCCTTCGTGACGGTAGGGGAGGCAAAACTGGATGGCAAGGTCTATCGGGTCAGACCCTTCGTAGATCCCAGTACCAGGACGACACAGGTGGAGGTAGCCGTGGAGAACGATGGAGACCTCAAGCCTGGCATGTTCGCCAGGGTTTTCATCGTTGAGGAAACCATGGAAAACGCCGTGATGATACCGATGGACTCGGTGATCTCCGAGGAAGACGGCTCCTTCGTCTTCGTGGTGGAAGACGGAAAGGCGAGAAAGAAGCCTGTCTCATTGGGGCGATCCGTCGGAAGGAACGTCAACGTACAGGATGGGCTTGCTAAAGGAGATCAACTGATCGTCCTAGGAGGAAGAAACCTCTCCGATGGAGACCAGGTAACGATTCGTTAAAACGATTATACCTTCAGAGAAGACGAAAGGGACGCCTTAAGGCGTCCCTTTCGTCTTCTCTGAAGAAACGAGATGTATAATGGAAGAGGTGGTAGTGTTTCCTATAGAGGAGGGATATCCATGAAACGAACGATTTTTCTCTTCCTGCTCCTGTCGGCTCTGTGCGTATCGTCCGCCCAGGGGGAAGGCCTTAAGGATATCAGGAAGAGAGGAGAACTTCGCCATCTCGGCGTGCCCTACGCTCACTTCGTGAGCGGAAGCGGAGACGGACTCGATGTGGAACTGATGAGAAGATTCGCCTCCTTCCTCGGGGTGAAATACTCTTTCGTCCCGACGGACTGGGAAAATCTCATACCAGATCTCCTTGGAAGAGATATAAAAAAAGACGGGTCTCTTTCCGACGCAAAGAGACCTATAAGAGGAGATCTTATAGCCTCCGGCCTTACGGTCCTGGACTGGAGAAAGAAGCTGATAGATTTCTCCAGCCCCACCTTCACCACCCAGGTCTGGCTCGTTACCAGGGCCAACAACCCGATAAGGCCCATAAAACCGTCGGGCTACCTGACGAAAGATATAGAGGAGACTAAAGAATTGATCCGGGGCAGGTCTCTCATGGGCTGTCCCGGCACCTGCCTGGATCCCAACCTGTACGGACTGAGGGGTCTGGCTAAAGATCTTATTACCTTCGAGGGGAACCTGAACGACCTGGTCCCAGCCCTTATCTCCGGCCGCTCGGAGCTGGTTCTGCTGGACGTTCCGGACGTCCTGGTCGGTCTGGCCTCGTGGCCCGGACAGATCAAGGTGATCGGACCGATATCCCAAAAACAGGAGATGGCAGTGGCCTTTCCCAAGGAATCCGACCTGAGAGAGGAATTCGAGAGGTTCTTCTCCGAACTGGTGGACAAAGGAGAGTACTCCCTCATGGTGGAGGAATACTATCCGTCCATAAGGGAATTCCCATGAAGCGTTCCTTGCCTGTGCTCAAGAAGGCCCTGGCTGTGTCGGTCGGGCTTTTCCTGGCCCTGATAGCTGTCCTGATAGTGGTGAACTACCGGTCACAGAGATCGTTCGAAAGACAGACGGTACGGGCTCTTCAGATACAGGCGGACAACATGGCCTCCATAATGGGCTATATACTGTTCGAGAGAAGACAGGATGCCTACGACATAGCCGAGAGCAAGGAACTCACCGCCTACTTTCAGGGACGGGACCTAGGTATGTCCAGGGAATACGGGTTGAAGGCCAGCCAGGAAAACCTTCAGGCCCTGCTGAAGAGGAAGCTCCAGAACACAACGTTCGAAAACGACATGGTCTACTCCAGAATAGCGGTCATACTGGACGACGGCAGCCCCCTCGCAGTGACCCCGGCCGTACAGGGCAACCCTCCCGATTGGCTCAAATACCGCTACACCCTGAACCCCTCGGGGCGGATCATAACCGAGTGGGAGAACGGAGAGAGCCAACTGGTCATATCCTATCCCTACTTCTACAAGGGGAACTACGAGGGACAGATAGTGCTGTGGATGACCCCGTCGGACATACTGACCAGACTCAGGGCGAGACAGAGCACAGAACCGTGGAACAACATATTCCTCACCACATGGAACGGCCAGAGGGTAACCTCGCCGTTCGAGAACCCCCATGAGGCCAGCAAGATATTCCATCACCTAGAGGGAGCGGAGAAACCGATGGAGATTAAGGTGGGAGAGGATGACAAGCCCACCAAGGTCCTGGCCGCCAAGGCCGAGGTTCCGGGAGCGTCTTTGCTCCTCTTCCTCGTGACCCCCAGAGACAGGGTCTTCGGCTCCGCCACCCCCTACGGGAACCTGATAATAATGGGAGCCTCCGCTCTGCTTCTCCTGGGAGGAGGACTCTTCCTCCTGAGGGAAAACACCCAGGCCGTTATATTGAAGGCCAGGGTCGACGAAGCTGAGAAAAACCAGATAACTGTAAAAGAACACAACGAAAGGCTGAAGACCGAGATAAGGGAACGCAAAAAAGCGGAAAGCGCCCTTCAGGGACAGCTGTCCTTCATGCAGGTTCTTTTGGATACGATCCCCAACCCGGTTTACTACTTCGATAAAAACGGCATAATACTGGGGTGTAACAGGGCCTTTTCCTCCCTGCTGGGCAGAGAGGGATGGGGAATGGTCGGCACATCCATGGGAGAGCTGCTGCCTACGAAGGTAACTGAAAAGCTAATGGACCTCGGCGAAAGGATCCTGAACGACAGCGAACCGGTCCGATTCCAGCTACCCATGGACATCGATGGCCAGGAATACCGTTTTTTCTTCAATCAGGCGTGCTTCCAGTCGAACGAGGACAATCCCGGGGTGGTAGGGGTGATGGAGGACGTCACGGCCCTCATCAAAAACGCCGTCGAGCTCAGAGAGGCTAAGGAAGAGGCGGAGAGGGCCAACAAGGCGAAGAGTACCTTTTTGGCCAACATGAGCCACGAGATCAGAACCCCTATGAACGCCGTTGTGGGAATGACCGAACTCGCTCTGGAGACCACCTACGACGAGGAACAAAGGGAATGCCTGGAGACGATACACGAGGCTTCCTGTTCGCTGATGGATATAATCAACGACATACTGGACATCTCCAAGATCGAATCGGGACACATGGAGATAGACAGCCATCCCTTCGACCTGGGAGAGATCGCCTGGAAGGCGGCCAGCTGCCTCGCCAAGGGAACCCACGGCAAGGGTCTGGAACTGAACGTCGACGTAGACGAGGACCTGGCGGAAAGCTACATAGGCGATTCGGTGAGGATAAGGCAGATAATGGTCAACCTGCTGAGCAACGCGGTTAAATTCACCGACGAAGGGGAGGTCCTGATGTCGGTGAAAGCGACGGAGAAAACCGCAAAGATGGACTCGGTCGAGATAAAGGTCGAGGACACAGGAATAGGTCTGTCCGAAAAAGACATAACCAGAATCTTCTCTCCCTTCGTACAGGCCGACGTATCCACTACAAAACGCTACGGAGGCACAGGACTGGGCCTCTCCATATGTAAAAAGCTGGTGGAGATGATGGGAGGCGAGCTAAAGGTCCAAAGCGTTCCCGGAAAGGGAAGCGTCTTCAGCTTCGCTATTCCTCTGACGGTGGAAGACCGGAACAGGCAGAATCTCCATCCCGACCTGAGATCCCGTTCGGCCCTGATAGTGGACGACAACGAGACCAACAGGGCCATTCTGAGCCGCAAGCTTTCCGCCTGGGGCATGGAGGTTCGCCAGGCGAAATCGGGCAAGGAAGCCCTGAACATGCTGACAGGAGAAAATCGGATATCGGCGGACATAATGATACTGGACTGCCATATGCCAGACATGGACGGACCCACCGTGCTCGAAAGGCTGGACCAAGCAGACGCGGTGCCGGAGGCGGCCATAATGCTCAGCTCTCTCGACGGTCCGGATGTAAAATCCAGATGCAGGGACCTCGGAATACGTTGGTTTCTGACGAAACCCATCCCGGACAGCGTCCTGAAGAGGACCCTGATAAAATCCATAACCCCGGAGGAAGGAGAATCGACGCCTCTAGAGCAAGGAGATCAGGATCTGTTCGGTGTCGGAAAATCGGTCTTGGTCGTGGAGGACAACGAATTCAACGCCAGGATAATGATAAGGACCATGGAAAGACGGGGCTTTCAGGTGGACCTGGCTACAAACGGAGTGGAGGCTCTGAAAAAGATAGACGAGACCAGGCCGGACCTGGTTCTGATGGACGTACAGATGCCGGTAATGGACGGAAAGGAGACCACCAGGGAGATCCGACGGGAGGAACTCCGATCGGGACGTCCCAGACTTCCGGTAATAGCCCTTACAGCCTACGCCATGGCGGAGGAAAAATCGGCCATACTGGAATCTGGGGTCGACGACATAGTGACCAAACCGGTCAACAGAGAGGAGCTGTTCCGGGCCGTAACTGCCCTGCTTCCGGAGACCGGAAGCACGCCTCCTTCGGTAAAGAAATCCGATGGAATCCTGGATCCCGGCAGGGTCGCGGCGCTTCTGGAAATGGTTGGGAAGGACCAGGCCATAATGGAGGAGGTCATCGGCGATTTTATTGAAAATCTACCGTCCCAGCTGGAGAGCTTGTCTCAGGCCGTGGCGGATAGATCGTCGGAGAGAACGGCCAAGGCGGCTCACGGCCTGAAAGGATCGCTTGGAACGGTGGGAGCCCTGGAATCCTGGGAGATATGCGTCCGACTTGAAAGACTTGCCAAGGAAGCCGATCTTACCGCCTCCGTCGGGGTGTTTAAAGAACTCGAACTATCTCTGAGAAAACTGACGGACGAACTGAAAAGAGGCGGCTGGAAAAAGTACGTAGAACGAGAGCGATAAGGGGGTCCACGATGGCTACGGTACTGATAGTTGAGGACGACAGGATAACCCGCAAAGTCCTGACCCTGGGGATAAAGAACCTCGGCTACAGGGTGATGGAGGCCGAAAGTGGAGAGGAAGCCCTGTCCATGCTGCTGGGGACCGACTCTGACGTCGACATGATACTCATGGACGTAGTAATGCCGGAAATGGACGGCATAGAGACCACCGGCAGGATAAGGGCCATGGGAATACCTGCGGTGATAATAATGCTGACCTCCGACGACAGCGCCGAGACGGTGAAGAGGGCCGTCATGGCCGGAGCGGACGACTACATGACCAAGCCGGTGGATCCCAACCAGCTGGCCACCAGGCTGGAACTGGCCCTGAAAGCGTCGAGCTTCTACGTCTACAGACACAACTTCGCCAGCCAGATAGAGGGCTTCGAAAGCTTCCATGCGGAAGACCGAAGATCGATGGACATAATAGCCAGCAAAAACGAAAACCTCCTCTCCGACCTGCTGAAAACCCTCAACCTCATCGCCAAGATGAGGGACAACGATACCTACGAACACACCTCCCGGGTCGGCTGGCTGTCCATGGCCCTGGCCAGAAAGATGGGAGAGCCGGAGGACGAGGTTCTCTCCCTGGGGCTGGCAGCTCCTCTCCACGACATCGGAAAGATCGGCGTCCCAGACTCGATCCTCTTAAAACCCGGAGCTCTCAACGATCGAGAATGGGAGATAATGAAACAGCACCCGATATTCGGGTGGAGACTTCTCAGCCGATTCTCATCCGGAGTCCTTATGACCGCCGCATCGGTGGCGTTGAACCATCACGAGAGATGGGATGGATCGGGGTATCCTAAGGGGCTGAAAGGCGAGGAAATCCCCCTTTACGGCCGTATCGTGGCGGTGGCCGACAGTTTCGACGCCATGGTCAGTCCCAGGCCCTACAAGGAAGCGAAATCAGTCGATTGGGGCTTCGAGGAGATACGATCGCTGGCGGGAATCCAGTTCTGCCCCAAGACGGTCGAGGCCTTTATATCCCTGGAAGAGAAAATAGAAAGACGTTACGAGATGGAAAAACAGGCTCAGATCTAGACTCCTATATCTGTCCCTGCACCTGTAATAATGAACCGATGGGGACATAAAAAGACTGCATCTTTCGGAGGATCTCTTATGGCAACTGGAACACTTTTCAGCGCTCTTATAATCTTCGTCCTTCTTTTCGCACTGTCGGCCTTCTTCTCCGCCAGCGAGACGGCCTTCTCCAGCGTAAACAAGATCAGGCTCCGCCGCTTCGTAGAGGAGGAGAGGCCAGGCGCATCCAGCGCCATGGAGCTGGCCAAGGACTTCAACCGCACCGTCTCGGCCATACTGATAGGCGGCAACATCGTGGACATACTTATAACATCCGCCGCCACCGCCGTCCTGACATCCATGTTCGGCCCTATAGGAGCGGTCTACGCCACCGTACTTATGACGATCCTCATAATACTGTTCGGGGAGATATTGCCCAAGGCCTTGGTCAAGGACAGGGCAGAACCCTTCGCCCTGGCCTCGGCCCCGATGGTGAAGTTCTTCGTGTCCGTGTTGAACCCGGTCTGCGCCCTCACCTCCAGGATAACCTCCGCCCTGAGACACGGCAGAACCGGAGGAACCCTGATACCCACGGTGACCCACGACGAGCTGCTCAGCATAGTGGACACCATGGGAGGAGAGGGAACCCTCCCCCTCTCAGAGAGGGAGCTGGTGGAGAACGCCGTCAACTTCAACGGTCTGGAGGTCTGGGAGGTCCAGACTCCCAGGGTGGACCTCTTCGCCATAGAGGTAGACGACGATCCCTCGGTAGTGACAGGACTGATAGTTGCAAACCACTACTCCAGGATACCGGTCTACCAGGGCTCGATAGACAACATAGTGGGCATACTCTACGAGAAGGACTACCTGGCCGCCGTAACCTCCGGCAAAAAACCGGTTATCCGGGACATGATGAAGCGCCCCATCCTCATAGCGGGAAGCGCCAGCCTCATGGACAGTCTCAAGATACTCCGATCCAGCCACACCCACATGGCGGTGGTGCTGGACGAATACGGCGGGACCTCCGGCATAGTGACCCTGGAGGACCTGCTGGAGGAGCTGGTTGGAGAGCTATACGACGAGCACGACGACATAAAGGAGAACGTCACCAAGATAGAGGAGAACGTCTACATGGCCAACGGGGACATCTACATAAAGAGGCTTTTCGAGGCCTTTCTGGACGTCCCATACGAGCCGGAGACCGACTCCACCACGCTGAGCGGATGGCTTCTCGAACAGTTCAAGACCCTTCCGGAGACCGGCGCGGAGGTAAAATGGGAGAACTTTACCTTCCAGGTCTCAAAGCTGTCGGGACAGAGAATACACAAGGTACGAATCACGAGAGAGCCTTAAGAAAGATCACGTCCGCTAGCAACCCTACCCGAGTAGATACCATAAAAAAAGCCCCGAGAGGAAGCTTCCTCTCGGGGTTTTCTACGATTATCGTTAAAGGTTCGAGCCTATCAATACCGCTCCGGTCATTATTATCAGAGACAGGGTTATCTTCCTGAAGACCTCCTCCGGCAAGAGCCTGGACACCTTTATCCCCAGCCAGGTTCCAACCAGCAACACAGGCACGTAGGCTCCGGTTATCGCCAGCACCTGAGCGGTCAGGACACCCTTGAAGGCGTAAAGGGAGATGGTGGCGACGTTCAACGACATGAAATACGCGGCCAGATTGGCCCTGAACTCGTCCTTTCCCGTTCCCTGATTCGTCAGGAAGAGCACCACCGGAGGTCCGCTCATGGAGAGACTGCCGTTCAGGATGCCGCTGACCATCCCGATGGGGCCCAGAGCCCAGATGCTGTAGGGAAGGGGCTTCCTCCATCCCGAGAGCATCACCATAGCCACCAGGACGATGAAGGTCCCCACGAACAGCCTGAAAGCCCTGGGATCCAAGGCCGTCAAGATCCATATTCCCAACGGCAGTGTGATCACCCCTCCAGCCAGTATGGGCAGCACCTTTCTGAAATCCAGAGAGGACCAGCAGTCCTTTAAGACCATCACGTTGAGCCCCATGCTGACCAAAACCAGCATGGGAATGACCACCTGCTGGGAGAGAAAGAACAGTAGAAAAGGCGCAGCCACCAGAGAGAAGGCGAACCCGGCACATCCCTGGACGAGGCTGCCGGCGAAGATCGCCGCACCGCCCCAGATCAGAGAGTTCACGATCGCTAGCCCTCTACCGGCTCGAGCCCTGAGGCCCGGTCCTGGCGATCCACCTTGAATACCTTGACGAGGGACACCAGATCGTCCGCCCTACCGGACATGGTCTGGGCCTCCTGGGAAACCCCGTCGGCTGCCCTAGCCGTCTCGTCCGTTGCGGTACGGACCGTTTCCATCATCTCCGAGACCTCCATGACCGTCCTGGATACCGACTCTATAGCGGAAGCCATCTCCTGAGACGAGGCCGACTGGTTCTCCGCCACCTTGGCCATCTCCTCGACCCCTTCGGTGATCCTGTCCACCTGGTTCAGGACCGTCCTTAGCTTATCCCTGGAGTTCTCCGCCTTCTCTATGACGTCCTCCACCATTTTCTCAGTCTTGCCCGCGACCGACACGGACTGACGGGCCTTATCGGTCAGCTCGTCTATGAGCTTGGATACCTCCTGGGCCGCTCCGGCCGACTCCTCCGCCAACTTGCGGACCTCCTCGGCCACCACCGCGAAACCCCTGCCGGCCTCTCCTGCCCTGGCTGCCTCTATGGCGGCGTTGAGCGCGAGTAAATTGGTCTGGTCGGCGATGGTCGTTATGGTGGTGACAAAACCGGCGATGGCGTCCACCGATTTGGAGAGATCGGAGATGTTGTCCTTTGTCTTGACGGTGAACTCCCCGAGACCGTGAACCTCGTCTATGGTATTGCCCATCTCGGAGGCGGCCTCATCGGTGCTACGCCGTCCCTCCTCGGCCGCGTCGGCGGTTTCCTTGGAGAACTTGGCGGTCCTCTCGGCACCGGCGGCGATCTCCTCCACCCCTGCGGAGGTCTGCTGCAAGGCGGCCGCTCCGTTCTCCGCCAACTGTGCCACCTTGTCCACCGCGGACTGGACCTCTGCCATGGAGGCGTTCATCTCCTCGGCCAACGCCGCCAGGGTGCCGGATCCATCGGAAAACTCTCCGGCCTGTCGCAAAATCCGCCGGACGACGTCTCTCTGCTTGGACACCATTTCCGCCAGGGCTCCGGCCATCCGGGCCATCTCGCCGCCCGACCCCACCTGGAAGTCCGATTCCTCCAGGGTTAGATCCCCGTCTCTGCCCTTCTCGGCAAAACGCACCACCGAGGCTATAGGACCGGTTATGGATCGAGACAAAAGGAAACCAAGTCCCAAAGCCAGGACGACACCGATAGCAACCGACACCATTGCGGTCCTGGCCGACTTTTTAGCCATGGCCATGCCGTTCTTGGCGGCGGAGTTAACCTCACCGTCTGTCACGGCGATGACGTCGTCCATTACGGACACCACGGCCTGTTGTCCCTGGAGCATCTCCTCCCCGTAGAAACGGGCCATCTCCTCGTATTTTTCCACCGACAACTGGGCCACATCGGAGGCCTTCTTGAAAAGCCCCCTCATGTTGGCCAGAGGAGAAAGGATTCTGCTGACGTAAGCCAGCTCGAGCCTCTCTCTCATGACATCGTTGGAGATGGTTCCCTTTCTGTCTATCAGCTTGTTTATGAAGGCCGCACCCTTGTGCAGCTTTTCATGCTGTAACGATATGAGCTTGAAGATATCGGCCAGTTTGCCGTTGTCCGTATGAAACGAGCTTAAGAACCCCCCGAGTTCGCATTTGGTGGGGTCGAGCTCCCCGGTAAAATTGGTCTGGGTAACTATGGCCTCGCTGAGCTTTATGACCCAGTCCTCGTGCTTGGACAGGAGCTTTGCCAGGTCGGCCTCGAAGGCGGTCGGAGCGGCTATGCCGAAACCGTCGAGCTCGTCGCACATGGTCAAAAACCCCTCGACGCTTCCCTTCCAGCTCTCCCAGGATGGACCGAAAGAATCCCATGCCATCTGTTCCATTGAGGACTTCGGGATGGTCGAAAAAACCTCTACGGCCCTATCTGCCCTGACGAACCCATGCCTTATGGATTCGTAGAGTTCCTGACGCCTCTCCAGCGGAAGCCCTTCCTGAAGGAGCTGGGCCGCCGACTTGGCTACCGTAAGCTGCTCCGAGTTTATCTCCTCCACCAGTTTGAGGGCCTGGACCTTCTCCGTGCCCAGCACGTTCAGAGAGCCGGAAAGGACCGACATCCCTCGATAACCTACGGTTCCGACGACCGCACATATGGCGGCCACGGCGAGAAACCCGCCGACTAATTTAGTCGATATCTTCATGTCGCCCTCCTATTTTTTAGCCTGGATCTATCTGAAGCTAGACGCCTTTTCTTCCACCGCCTTCAAGAGCTCGTCGAAGGCGGTTACGAAGGCGTCCACTCCGCTCTCTCTCAACCCGTCGCATATTCGATCCAGATCCACCCCGAGATCGGCGAGCCTCTGTCTTCTGTGAAAAGCCCCGTCCAGGTCGAAAGCGACTCTGTTCTCCACTTCCCCGTGATCCAAAAAGGCATCCATGGTCGCAGGAGGCACGGTGTTCACCGTGTCTGGACCGATAAGCTCCTCCACGTAGAGGGTATCCCTGTAGGATCGATTCTTAGTGCCTGTGCTGGCCCAGAGCATCCTCTGAGGGCAGGCCCCGGCCTTGACAAGGAGCTGCCAATCCGCCCCGGAGAATATCTCTCCCCATCTATTGTATGCCAACCTGGCGTTGTCGACGGCGATCTTTCCCATGAGATCCGAAGCCCTCTCCTCAAGAAGGGGATCGACCGCCGAGTCCATACGGCTGACGAAAAGGGACGCAACCGAACGGACCGACGATACGTCGTCGCCTCTGTCGAGCCTGGCCTTCAGACCCCTGATATAGGCCCTTCCCACCGCCTCGGTCTGTGCCACCGAGAATATCAACGTGGCGTTTACCGACACTCCAGCGGAGGTAGCCCTCTCCAGAGCGGAGATACCGGCTTCGGTTGCGGGGATCTTTATCATCACGTTAGGCCTTCCGAGAAGGGATCTAAGCCTTAGGGCCTCCGAGACGGTGCGTTCCTCGTCGTCGGCCAGGCGTGGATCCACCTCCAGGCTGACGTAGCCGTCGGTTCCTCCGGTGGCCTCGAACACCGGGGTCATGCGGTCCGCCGCATCGGAGATATCCTCCAGAGCCAGCCCCTCGTATATATCCAGATCGGACATTCCCGATTTCGCCATGGTCTTTATAGCGTCGTCGTAGCCGTCCCCTTTGGAGATGGCCTTGTTGAAGATGGCCGGGTTCGACGTCACCCCTCGGACGCCTTTTTCCATCATCTCGTCCAGCCCGCCGGAGGACAGAAGCTCTCTGCTTATATAGTCGCACCATATGCTCTGCCCCAGCTCGGCCGCCTTCCATATATTGGTCATGACCATCGCTCCCTTCGATCGTACAATATTAGACCGTACGGAGGACATTCTCAACCCTTCAGGCCTTCAAAGCGGGTTTATCTTCGACGAGTCGATAGATCGACACCAACTCCCGCAGCTCGGCCAGTTGGCTCTGCTGGTCCTCCCTTATCATCTGAAGGTTCTCCATCCGGGAGGCCATCTCCTTGGCGGCCCTCTCGGTGTCCTTGGCGGAGTCCCGGCCTCCGTTAAGCATGGAGGCTATGGTGTCTATGGCCCGGGCTATCTCCTGGGTGCTGGCGGTCTGCTCCTCGGAGGCG